>JAFXGV010000034.1 GCA_017536765.1 Bacteroidaceae bacterium | reverse complement strand
AACAACCAAATTTTCGGGCCACTTTTTCTCAGGAAAGAGCAAATTTACCCATTTTTAAGACTTTTTATTTTGCACAGATGTGCAAAAAGGAGTAATTTTGCAGCAGAAAACGAATTATTTATGAGCACCATAGACACAAGAGAACAGCTTATAAAGGTTGCAAGAAGGCTTTTTGCAAAACAGGGAATAGACAACATCACGATGAACGACATTGCCGTGGCAGCCAACCGCAGCCGCCGCACCGTTTACACCTATTTCAAGAGCAAGGAAGAGCTTTTAGAGGCATCTATTGAGATGGAGGTAAAGAAGATATCGGCAGCCATCACCAAGGTTGCAACGAGCGACCTTGCACCCGACAAAAAAATAGTAAAGCTCATATTTGTGCGCCTGCACTCCACACGCAGCATAGTGCGCCGCAACGCCGGGTTGCGCTCGGAATACTTTAACAATGTGTGGATTGTAGAGCATATACGCCGCACATTCGATGCGCGCGAGATAGCCCTCTTCCGCACCATAATATCGGAAGGAAAGCAACAAGGGCTGTTCACCGTGGAAAGCCCCGACCTTGCCGCACGTTTTCTGCATTTCTGCCTCAAGGGCATTGAGATTCCCTATATAAACGGCATTATGAACAAGAACAACGACGATAAATTCGTACAGCACTTTACCGAAAAAATCATTCTCAACGCACTTGGGCAGAATAATATCTCCTAAATGAAAACCGTTACCGAAATGGAGATTCTACACGAAGACAACCACATAATAGTGATAAACAAGGCTGCCGGCGAAATTGTACAGGGTGACAAGACCGGTGATGCATCGCTGTGCGACAAGATGAAAGCCTTTCTCAAGGAGAAATATACAAAGCCCGGCAATGTATTTGTGGGGCTGCCCCACCGTCTCGACCGCCCCGTGAGCGGTGTTGTGATATTTGCAAAAACAAGTAAGGCGCTCGAAAGGCTGAACGAGATGTTCCGCGTGGGCAGCGTGAAGAAGATATATTGGGCAATAACCAAGGAGCGCCCCGCACAACCCGAAGCCGAACTTGAATGCTGGATATTGCGCAACGAGAAGATGAACAGGAGCTTTGCCTATGCAAAGGAGGTAAAGGGTGCCAAGAAGGCACAACTGCACTACCGCCACATAGCCTCATCGCAAAACTACAACCTGATAGAGGTGGAGCTGAAGACAGGCCGCCACCACCAGATACGTTGCCAGTTAGCATCGATAGGCTGCCCCATAAAGGGCGACCTCAAGTATGGTGCCAAGCGTTCGAACCCCGACGGCAGCATATCGCTGCACGCACGTTATGTGGAATTCATACACCCCGTATCTAAGGAACTAATACAGATAACCGCACCCCTGCCTGCCGACAAATTGTGGCAGAGTTTTGAACAATAGAGGGCTTTTACTCTTTACGTTTATAATATAGCACCGAGCTGTTCCCCCTGCGGAACAGCTCTTTTGCTGCACAGCGCACATCGGCCGCAGTCACTGCGCGATAGCGCTCCACCTCCTGCAGATGAAGATGGGCATCGCCACGCAGCTCGGCTATCGCCAGGTTGCCGGCAAGATTCTCGCCACCAAGATTGCGGAAATGAAACTCCGACTCAAAACGGTTCTTCACCTTTTCAATCTCCTCGGCAGGCACTTCGCTATTCTTCAGTTCGTCGAGTTGCTCCCATATTGCAGCCTCGGCATCCTCTATGGAAACGCCCTGCGCCACGCGCGAATATATCCAGAAAAGACCGGGATGTTCGCTTCCCGATATAAAGGCATCTATCTTTGAAAAGAGCTTTTTCTCCTTCACCAGGCGGGTGAGCAGGCGCCCCGAATAGCCATTGGAAAGAATATCCGAAATGAGGTCGCAAGGGTAGTAATCGGCATCGTCTCGGCCACCCATATGAAAAGCCATATAGAGCGCATTTTCGGGCACGGGGCGATAGACCGTCTTGCGGCGGGCACGCACCTGGCGTGGCTCGGCAGGCAGTTGCGGGCGTTTATATCCCTTGGCAGGGATGTCGCCAAACCACTTTTCGGCCCACTCCACCACTTGCTCGAAGGAGATATCGCCAAGTACTGCAAGTATGGCATTGTCGGGGGCATAGTAACGCTTGTAAAAGGCGCGCAGATGCTCCAACGGCACATTTGCGATGTGCGACAGTTTGCGCCCTATCGTGGACCAGCGGTAAGGGTGCTTTTTATAGGCCATTGCACGCAACAGCATAGAGACATCGCCATAAGGGCGGTTAAGATTCCCCTGCTTGAACTCCTCCATAACCACATTGCGCTGTATATCCACCTTTTTGGCGCTGAGCGAGAGGTTGCGCATACGGTCGCTCTCCATCCAAAAGGCAAGCTCGGCATTCTGTTTGGGAAGCGATATATAGTAGTTCGTGATGTCGTTATTGGTATATGCATTGTTTTCGCCGCCTGCGCACTCGAGCGGCTCGTCAAACGAGGGCACGGCCTTTGTGCCGCCAAACATCAAGTGCTCGAACAGGTGGGCGATGCCCGTGTACTCGTAATCTTCGTTCTTGGAACCCACGGCGTAGAGCAGGTTCACATACACCATCTGCGAGTCGGGCGTGCGGTGGTGCACTATGCGCAGCCCGTTGGCAAGGGTTTTTCTACTTATCTTCATTGCCAAGCAGGGTTACTTTCTTTATTACGACATCCTTCAAGGGGCGCTCACGCACGTCGTAATCCACACGCGAAATAGCCTCAACAATCTCTATTCCCTCTATCACCTCGCCAAAGACGGTGTAGTAGCCGTCGAGGTGGAAGGCGCCGCCATCCTCCTTGTATCCGCGGCGTTGCTCCTTTGTGTAGGCCCACTTTTTTCCCGCCATAGCCGAGTCGGTCATAGCGCTGAACATATGAATCATATCATTGAGTTCCCTCTTTTTCTTGGCACTTTTCTTGCTCTCGGCATAAAGTTTGTTAATCTTGTCGGCATAGGGCTTTTGCAGGCTCTCGTACATAAGACGACGGAGCGTTTTGTTATACTTTACCTCGTGTGCATCAAGATTTTTGTCATAGACCTTTTTACCCGTTATTATGTAGAACTGACAACCCGACGACGAAATACCGGGCTTGAGGCTGGCTGCCGACAGAGCGCCGCGTTTGTGCCAATGCTTGGTAACGTCTATCTCCATAGGAATGTTATAGCTCACCTCGGTGGTACCAAGATGCGCCCCCTTTGCTGCGCCGCGCGATTTGGGATCGCCCGCCTGTATCATAAAATCCTGTGTCACCCTGAAGAACAACTGCCCGTCGTAGAAACCGTTCTTCACCAGGTTCACAAAGTTCTTGCGGTGCTGCGGTGTCTCCTTGTAAAGTTTCAATTTGATATTGCCCATAGAGGTCTCCATAAGCACATATTGGTCACTGTCGGGGCTGTCTTCGTTCAGTTGCTCTATTCCGAACTCGGTTTTGGGAGCATCGCTGCCTGCGCCGCTACAGGCACACATTACAGCTGCCGCAAGGGCAAGAAACAAAAAGGTTATTTTCTTATTCATAGAAATAATCGGTTACATTTTTAGACAATCCAAAGATAGTGCAAGCAGGTCTAAATTAAAACTATTTTAGAACTTTTTTGATTCTCTCGGCGGCAGCATACGTTTATTATAACGTGCCATTGCAAATTGACACAAAAGTTCCGCCCGCAAAATGCGGTTCGTAACATTTTTTTTAATTACTTTGTGTGGTTATGAAAAAAAGCAGAGGAGCAAATATAATTCTACGAATTATGGCAGCCGTCATAATTGTACCCATAGTTGTTGTATGGGTGCTATGCGCATTGCTCTATCTGCCACCGGTGCAAGAATACGCCACACGCAAAATTGAGGAGGCCGTAGCCCGCGACAGCGAATTCCGCCTGTCGGTCGGCAGCATAGGCCTCACATTCCCGTTCAACCTTGCCATAGAGGATTTCGAGCTCACAAAGGAGCAAATGTCCATTACCCGTGGCAAGACGTTGGAGATAAACACAAACCCGATTCCGCTGCTGCGTGGCGAGGTTGAGGTAAACTACATTCTTTTGGAAAATATAAAGATTGACACCAACGACCTCATAGAGAGCACACGCATTGCGGGAGAGATAGGTTACTTCAGAAGCGCCATACGCAACATCGACCTCATACGCCAGCAGGCCGACATAAAGCAGCTGCACATACAGGAGGCCGATATAAACATTGCCATAGGCGAGAGCAAAGAGAACAACGAAGAGCCCGCCGCACCTGTGAATTGGGAGATTATGCTGCGCAAAGGCAACATCAAAAACAGCCACATAATAATACAAATGCCCAAGGATAGCACAACCATTGGTACCGACATTGGGCAATTAACTGCAAGAAACCTGCAAGCACACCTTGCGGGCAACAGCTACGAACTGCAACAGTTAGATATTGCCAATAGCGGTGCGACATATGACCACGGCACGCAACCGCGCGAGGAGGCCCCGCTCAACCATATTACCATTGAAGATATACACATTGCAGGAAGGGATATAGCCTATTCACCCGCCACCCTGGAAGTAAACATTGATGCACTGGCACTGCGACAACCCGGTGGAATAGATATAAGAAACGGTAGTTTGGCATTAGCAGCCGACAGCACACTCATAAAAATAAAAAATGTAACGCTAAACAGCGCAAACGGCTCGTTCATAAACGCCACAGCCACCATAGGACAAACCGTTTTCAGCGGCAACAGCCAAAGCCCCGTGCAGGCAAATTTGGTAACGCATATCGACAAACGCGACCTTAAAGGCCTCATCACTGCCGAACAGGCCGGGCTGCTAAGCACCCTGCCCGACTCTATGATAGATGCAAGACTGTCGCTGCACGGCACAATGGAAAAGAGCGTGATAGACACTGCCTGCATTACCATACCCACTATTGCCTCAATGAGTGCAAAAGGACGGTTGGCAAACATTGGCAGCAAGAAGCAAGAGGCCGACATAGATTTGAATGGAACTATCTTAAATGTCGAACCTTTCACGGGGAGCACCACAACCACCCCGCTATCACTGAACGGCAATGCAAAAGCCAGAGGCAGCCTCTATTCCGCCGACATTGACATAAATGGCAACGGTGGCGGAAACATACTTGCCTTCTATGATACCAAAAGCGAGATTTACAATGCAAAAATAGACCTCAAGCAGTTCAACTTAGAGGCCTCCATTGGGGTTGTTCCCGTTAAGAATTTATCTATGCGGGCATCGCTGTCGGGCGCAGGCACAGACATTTATGCACCCGCCACCTACTAC
Source organism: Bacteroidaceae bacterium (assembly GCA_017536765.1). GTDB lineage: Bacteria > Bacteroidota > Bacteroidia > Bacteroidales > Bacteroidaceae > HGM04593. The sequence continues at coordinate 68,184 of JAFXGV010000034.1, read as the reverse complement.
CAACTATTTGCCGCCATCGACACATTGCAATACAGCAATTTTATTGCAACCGGCACCACTGTGAGTGCATTCCAGGCTAATTCATTCTCGTTGATATCACTCATATCAAACAACCCGCATTCCGCGCTTGAACTTACGGCAAAAACCCACATACACCCCACCGACATCTCAAACAGCACGGAACTGAAGATAGAGAATCTTGCATTTGACAAAGTGGGCATAAGCGACAAGAACATAAGTGGCAAAATAGACCTTGATTTTGAGGCACGCACCGACCTTGGCAAAACACACAGCCTTAAATTGCGTGGAAGCAACATAGCCTTGAACACCCCGATAAAAAGATTCACGCCTGCCGACATAAACATCGACATTGCCACAGCGCCCGACAGCTCGCACATCACAGCTACCAATGGCGACCTTAGCATTCACGGTACGCTTGCAAGCGGCTACAACCGATTGCTTGTACAAATAGCAAAAATAGAAGATATGTTCCGTGAGACACGTTATAGCGAAAAGAGCATATATTACGCACACGATTTCGAGCAGCTATTGCCTGCTATGAGTTTGAATTTCGAATGTGGCAAGCAAAATATGTTCCACAATTTTATGGCTATGAACAACATAGACCTGGGCGACATTGAACTTAAATGCAGCATAGACAGCACAGCCGGCATACGGGCAAGAGGAGCAGTATATGACCTGACGACAAGTGAGGCAAAGCTCGACACCATACGCTTTTCGGCTATGCAGGAGGGCGAAAACATCAAATATTTCGCAGGGGTGCGCAGTTCGGCCATAACACCCGACAAGAAAAAACAGAGTTTCAGTGCAGCCCTCTTTGGCAACCTGCTGCGCGACACACTGAACACTAATTTCAGTTTCAGGGGCAACGACCGCAGCAGCGATACAAGAATAGGGATAAGCACACTGCTTATGCCCGAGGGGCTCAATATACACATACTCCCCAAAGCTAAAGTTCTGGGCGAGGTTTTCGAAATAAACAGCGACAACCACATAAGCATTGGTAAAAACGAGGTTATCAGTGCCAACATACACGCCACAGACCAATACAATGCAGGGCTGCACCTGTATGCCACAAACGACAGCACCGCCAAGCACGACATAAGCCTGTCGCTCTTCAACATAAACCTGGGCAAACTTACGGCATCGTTGCCGTTCACACCCGACATTGCCGGCACGCTGAACAGCGATATGCGTCTACGCAACGAGAGCGACGGCATAATTCTTAACGGCGACATATACGGCGACAGCATTGCCTACGAAGGCAATTATATTGGCAACGAGAGTGCCGATTTCGTATATCTTCCCAAGCAGGGCGGCAAGCACATTGCATCGCTGTTGTTGTACCACAATGACAACGAATACCTCGACATTGAGGGCGATTACGACAATGGCAACATAAACGGCAGGGCAATACTCACAAAACTGCCTTTGAGGGTAATAAACTCATTTATAAAAGAGAGCAACCTGAATATAGACGGTTACATAGATGGCAACGTGTCGCTCGACGGGCCTCTGGAAACAGCAAGCTCCAACGGCTACATACAATTCGATTCGGTATATGTTGATGCACCAATGCTTGGCAGCCAAATGAGATTGGTAAACGACAAGGTAAACATAGAGGATAGCAAGATAAAGTTCAACGACTTCAAGATATATGCCAAAGGCAACACCCCCTTCAAAGTGAACGGCGACATCGATGTGAGCCGCTTTGCACAACCCGCATTCGATTTAAGTATGCAGGCAAGCAACTATGAGCTTATAAATGCCGAGCGCCAAAGAAACTCGCTGATATACGGCAAACTATTCCTAGACATCAACAGCCACATTACCGGCCCCATACAAGCACTGAAAGTATATGGCAACGCCACGGTACTTGGCAACACCAATGTAACATACGTTGTGCCCGAAAGCAGCATAGCCGCAAACAATGAGCTCGACGGGCTTGTGGAGTTCGTAAATTTCCAAGACAGCACCAAGATTGCTCGTGACGACGAGTCGCCCGACCTGGGAAACATAACAATGTCAATGACATTGAACATAGAAGAGGGTGCCTGGATAAATGCCGATTTCGACACATCGCGCCAAAGCTATATAAACCTGCAGGGCGGCGGGCTGCTGAATATGAGCTACAGCAGCGAGGCCGGAATAAGCCTCACGGGGCGCTACACTCTGAACAACGGCGAAATGAAGTACAACCTGCCCATCATTCCGCTCAAGACATTCAGCATAAGCCAGGGCAGCTATGTGAACTGGACAGGCGACCTTATGAACCCCACACTGAACATCACGGCACTCGAGAGAATTGTTGCACCTGTATCCATCGACGGGGGCAACAACCAACCCGTAGCCTTCGACGTGGGACTTGTGCTCAGCAACTCGCTCGACAATATGGGACTCAGCTTCACAATAAAGGCACCCGAGAATGCCGCAATACAGGATGAGCTCAACAGCCTCGATGCCGAAACGCTGAACAAATATGCAGTGACTATGCTCATAACAGGGGCATATGTGGGCAGCAACGGCGGCTTCACGGTATCCAACGCCCTCACATCGTTCCTCGATGCAAAGATTAACGACCTGGCAGGCGATGCAATGAAGAGCGTGAGCATAAACGTGGGAATAACCGATGTTGAGAATAAAGAGACGGGCGGCTCGTACACCAACTACAGTTTCAGTTTTGCAAAACGATTCTGGAACGACCGCCTCACGATAATTGTGGGTGGCGAGGTGAACAGCGGCGACAACCCCGAAGAGGAGAACAGCTTCATAAACAATGTATCGCTCGAGTGGAGGCTCACGGCCGACGGCAACCGCTACCTGCGCCTCTTCTACGACAAGAACTACGAATCGATACTCGAGGGCGAGATTACCGAAACCGGCGTGGGATATGTTTACAGGCGCAAGTTGAGCAACCTTAGCGAACTGCTGTTTATAAAGCCGCGCGATGAGCGGCAGCCTGCCATAAATACTAAAACCAACAAGCAATGAAAAGAGCCATCATATACCTGTTTGCAGCCACACTGCTTGTCGGTTGCTCCGCCACAAGGCACATAGCCGATGGCGAGCAGCTGTACACGGGAATAAAACATATTGACATTAAAGGAGAAAAAGAGTATGCCACCGGCAGCATAGGGCAGCAGGCTATGGACGAGGTTGTGGCAGCGCTCTCCTGCCCGCCGAATGGCGCTATAGCAGGCAGCTCCACCATACGCGGGTTTTCCATTGGGCTATGGTGGTATAATACATTCTACAACAGCAAGAACAAGATAGGTCGCTGGCTTTTCGACACATTTGGAGATGCACCCGTATTGATATCCAAAGTGAACCCCGAACTGCGTGCCCGCGTGGCAAACAACGTGCTTAAATATTACGGATACTTCAACGGCAACGTAGAAAGCGAGATTATCACCGACAGGAAAAACAGCAAAAAGGCCAAAGTGGCATACAGCATCACGCTGCACCGGCCATACAGATACGACAGCATAGAGTATCGCGGATTCACAGGAAAAGCCGACAGCCTTATCAATGCTACAAAGAACGAGAGACTAATAAGAAAGGGCGAACAGTTCAGCGCCAACGCAATAAACAGCGAGCGGGAGAGGATAAACAGCCTGTTGCGCAACAACGGCTACTACTATTACCAGCCGACATTCACCCGCATCCTTGCCGACACCATAAACACACCCGGGCTGGCACAAATGCGCATAGAGCCGCAACCGGGCCTGCCGGCAAGAAGCAACCGCCCATACTGCATAGGCAACATAAATATTCACCTGCTGAAAAACGGCGCCACCCTGTCACGCAACGGTGGCAACGACACCATAAAAGGGCGCAGCTTCACCTATATATATAATGGAAAGAAACCACCCGTGCGACCGGGGACAATGTTGCGCAATATATTTATGCGCCGCGGCGAGCCATACTCGCAGGAGGCGCAGCAAAAGACGGTGAGCCGCTTGAGCCAGATAAACATATTCAGCAGTGCCAACCTCACGTTTACCCCACGGGGCGACAGCGACACGCTCGACCTCGGCATAACGGCCCAGCTCGACAAGCCCTATGATTTCACCTTCGAGATGAACGTAACGTCGAAGAGCAACAACCAGATAGGGCCGGGCAGCGTTATAAGCCTTTCGCGCAAGAACCTGTTCCGTGGCGGCGAGACACTCACAATGAGCCTTAAAGGCTCCTATGAGTGGCAGACAAAAGACGAGGGAATAACCGACAAGGACCTGCTGAACTCCTGGGAGATGGGTGCCGATGTGTCGCTCACCTTCCCCCGCCTGTTCCTTCCCTTCTTCCAGAGAAAGCTTATGCGCATACCGGCATCCACGTCGGTAAGGGTGTATGTGGACCGCCTCAACCGCTCGGGATTCTTCAGAATGATACATTTGGGTGGCGACCTCTCATACAAAATCTACACAAAGAGCACTACCACACACACAATCACCCCGCTACGCCTCACATTCGACCTTTTGAGGGATACCAGCGAGAAATTTGACGAAATTGTAGCCGACAACCGTTCGTTGCAGAACAGTTTCCGCGACCAATTCATTCCCGCAATGCAATACACCTTCACATACGACAACATAAAGACACGGCACCGCAACAAAAGCTATTTCGAAGGTTCGGTGACGGCAGCGGGCAACATCACGTCGCTGGCATTCTGCGCCTTCGGCAAAGGGTGGAACGAGAAGGACAAAAACCTGTTCGAGAACCCTTATGCGCAATTTGTGAAGGTGACTGCCGAACTGCGCCAGCTATACAGGATAGACCGTAACAATTTCATAGCCACACGCATAATGGCAGGCATTCTGCATAGCTATGGAAATGCCGAATATGCCCCATACAGCGAACAGTTTTACATTGGAGGAGCCAACAGCCTGCGTGCCTTCACTGTGCGCACGGTGGGCCCGGGAAGTTTCCACCCGGCTGCCGAAACACGATATTCCTACCTTGACGAAACGGGTACTCTGAAATTAGAGGCCAACATAGAGTATCGTTTCCGCATAATATCGGAACTGCACGGCGCTCTTTTTGTGGATGCCGGCAACATATGGCTCACCAAACGTGACGAGAGCCGCCCGGGTGGTGAAATAACCATGAAAAATTTTGCCAAGGACATTGCACTGAACACGGGATTCGGTGTGAGGTACGACCTCGATTTCCTGGTGCTGCGCCTCGATTTCGGTTTGGGATTGCACGCACCATACAAGACCGACAAGAAGGGTTATTTCAACCTATCGCCGTTTGGCGATGGATTCGCCTGGCATTTTGCCATAGGCTACCCATTCTAATAAGAGTGTTTTGCCACAGCACACCAATAAAAAATGTGTTTTTGAAAAAAAGAATACAAAATATTACTTAAAGAAAAACAAAATATCTATATTTGCAAAGTTACATACTCAAAAAAGAGAAACAAACTTATCTAATCTATAAAACATTTCTATTATGAAACCTACACTTTTTGTTTTGGCTGCAGGTATGGGCAGCCGTTATGGTGGTTTGAAACAGTTGGACGGTCTGGGCCCCAACGGTGAGACAATTATGGACTACTCTATCTTCGATGCTATCCGCGCAGGATTCGGCAAGTTGGTATTCGTTATCCGCAAGGATTTTGAGCAGGATTTCCGCGAGAAGGTATTGAGCAAGTACGAGGGCCACATCCCCACAGAGCTTGTTTTCCAGGCTATCGACAACCTGCCTGCAGGTTTCACTGCTCCCGCAGAGCGCACCAAGCCTTGGGGTACAAACCACGCAGTACTTATGGGTAAAGACGTTATCAAAGAGCCTTTCGCAGTAATCAACGCCGACGATTTCTATGGCCGCGATGCTTTTGCTGTAATGGGCAAATGGTTGAGCGACCTCCCTGAGGGTAGCACAGGCAAATACAGTATGGTAGGTTTCCGCATTTGCAACACATTGAGCGAAAACGGCAGCGTTGCACGCGGTATCTGCGCAAAAGATGACAAAGACTTGCTCACAGGTGTAGTGGAGCGCACAGAAATTATGCGTGTAGATGGCGACATATGCTACAAAGACGAGCAGGGCGGCTGGACAGCTGTTGGCGAGCAGACTCCCGTTTCTATGAACTTCTGGGGCTTCACACCCGACTATTTCAAGCACAGCGAGGAGCAGTTTGTTGATTTCTTGAAGGAGAATGCCGACAAGCCCAAAGCAGAGTACTTTATCCCCTTGGTAGTTGACAACCTCATCAACCGCGGCGAAGCTACTTGCGAGGTTCTCGACACTACAGCAAAGTGGTTCGGTGTAACATATGCTGCCGACCGCCCCGCTACAGTTGAGAAGATTCAGTCACTCGTTGAGGCCGGTGAATATCCCAACAAGTTGTTCTAACAATTAAACAACCAAAACCAAATAATTATAGGGCAATCGTCGCGCGACGATTGCCCTATAATTTTATTTTACCGGCCTGCAAGCACAAAAAAAGAAGCCTTGCCAATGCAAGACTTCTTCTGTTGGGCTACCCGGACTCGAACCAGGAAAGGCAGGACCAGAATCTGCAGTGTTACCATTACACCATAGCCCAATGCTCAAATGCGATGCAAAGATACAACAATTATCTTTAAAAAAAATATTTTCGGCATTTTTTTCTTCAAATATTTGAAAATTTTTATCTCATATTGCAGTTTTAGGGTAAAATCTACCTATCTTTGAAACAAATTTTGAAGATAGACACGCGCCGGCAAGGCTTACTATGCCAAATTGGCAGAATTATTGCAAAAACAGCAATGGCACGCTATTTGCACTATCTATTATAAAAGGAATAAAGAAAATTTTTACAATGCAAAAAGAGGATAAAACAACAAAAGCACTTATTGACAAGATAGTGGAAGGCATACAGGAGAAAAAAGGCAAGGGAATAACAATTGTTGATATGGAGAAACTCGGGAACAGCATATGCGACTTTTTTGTTATATGCCAAGGAAACTCGCCCGCACAGGTAAGCGCCATAACCGACTCGGTTGAAGATGTGGTGAGAATAGGCTGCAAACGCAAGCCCTATGCAATAGACGGCTTGCGCAACGCACAATGGGTTGCAATGGACTATGGCGATGTGCTTGTACACGTTTTCTTGCCCGACGTGCGCGAGTTTTACGACATTGAACACCTGTGGGCCGATGCAAAAATTACAAACATCCCCGATTTAGACTGATTTATGAGTAATAAGAAGATACAAAAACCACAATTCAATTTCACCTGGTTCTACATTATTGCAGGAGCCGTGCTTATATTTTTCACCCTCTTCGGTGGCGAAACTACTTCGCTGCAAAAGGAGGTTATATATTCCGAACTAAAGTCGTATGTGGAAAAGGGCTATGTTTCGGACATCACCGTTTATGACAACAACGATGTGGAGGCAATACTCTACCCCGACTCGGCCAAATATGTATTCCCCGGCAAGGTAGATAAGATAGGCGAGGAGCCTATGGTTTTCCTGCAGATTGGTTCAAAGGAGAATTTCGAAAAATTCATAGAGGAACAGGAGGCTGCGGGCAACTATCAAGGTTCACTTAAATATGAGAAAAAGCCCGACTACTGGGGAGGCATTCTATGGAATGTACTGCCAATAGTGGTATTTGTGGGCATATGGATGTTCATAATGCGCCGTATGAGTGGAGGTGGTTCACAGGGTGGTGTGTTCAACGTGGGCAAATCTCAAGCCAAGCTGTTTGAAAAGAGCGACAGCAACCGCATAACATTCAAGGATGTTGCAGGCCAGGAGGGTGCCAAGCAGGAGGTTAAGGAGATTGTGGATTTCCTGAAGAACCCCGGACGCTACACCGAACTTGGCGGCAAAATCCCCAAAGGAGCCCTGCTTGTGGGCCCTCCGGGAACAGGAAAGACTCTGCTGGCAAAGGCTGTGGCAGGCGAAGCCAACGTACCGTTCTTCTCGCTGTCGGGTTCCGACTTTGTGGAGATGTTCGTGGGCGTGGGAGCATCGCGTGTGCGCGACCTCTTTCGCCAAGCCAAGGAGAAGGCACCTTGCATCATATTCATAGATGAGATTGACGCCGTGGGCCGCGCCCGTGGCAAGAACCCCTCGATGGGCGGCAACGACGAGCGCGAGAGCACGCTGAACCAGTTGCTCACCGAGATGGATGGTTTTGGCACCAACAGCGGAATCATTGTTATGGCAGCCACCAACCGCGCCGATATCTTAGACAAGGCGCTGCTGCGTGCAGGCCGTTTCGACCGCCAGATTCACGTGGACCTGCCCGACCTCAACGAGCGCAAGGCCATCTTTGGTGTACATCTGCGCCCGCTGAAACTTGCTCCGTCGGTAGATGTGGATACACTTGCCCGCCAGACACCAGGATTCTCGGGCGCCGACATTGCCAACGTGTGCAACGAGGCCGCTCTTATAGCTGCACGCAACAGCAAACGTGCAGTGGAGAAACAGGATTTCCTCGATGCCGTGGATAGAATAATCGGCGGCTTGGAGAAAAAGACCAAGGTGATGACCGAAGGAGAGAAACGCACAATTGCCATACACGAGGCCGGGCACGCCACCCTGTCGTGGTTCCTTGAACACGCCAACCCGCTTATAAAGGTAACCATAGTACCGCGCGGGCGCGCACTCGGAGCAGCTTGGTATATGCCCGAGGAGCGACAGATAACAACCAAAGAGCAGATGCTCGACGAAATGTGTGCCATACTTGGCGGCCGTGCAGCCGAGGAGTTGTTCACAGGGCACATATCCACAGGTGCAATGAACGACTTAGAGCGTGTGACCAAGCAGGCATATGGAATGATTGCATATGCCGGTATGAGCGACAAGCTTGCCAACCTGTGCTACTACAACAACGAGCAATACTCGTTCAACCGCCCATACAGCGAGCGCACTGCCGAGCTCATAGACAACGAAGTGCAGGCGATGATAAACAGCCAGTACGAGCGTGCAAAGCAACTGCTCACCGAGCACAAAGAGGGGCACGCCGAACTCGCCAAAGTACTTATGGAACGCGAGGTCATATTTGCCGAGGATGTGGAGAAGATTTTCGGCAAGCGCCCCTGGGCTTCGCGCAGCGAGGAGATTATTGATAATAACAACATTGAAGAGGCTGCCGAAGAGGTTGAGACGCATACAGCCGAAACAACCACAGCACCCGACGATGCAAACAATACCACGACAGAAGAAACCATAAACACCAAAGAAAATGAATAAACTACTTGTACGCATACTCACAGGTGCCGCATTCGGCATAGTCCTGCTGGGTGCAATTCTTTACGGGCACAGCTCATTCGGCGCATTGTTCACCATTGTCACTATGCTTGCGGTAAACGAGTTTACCAACCTCATACACGAGCACAAGAAAACCACATTCAGCACATTGATTGCGGTTATAGGCGGTGGCTATCTCTTTTTTGCATTCTATGCAAAGGCTCATTTGGGAGTGACCGACACCCCCCTGCTATTTGCACCCTACGCACTGCTTATGGTATATATGTTCATTCGCAGGCTGTTCTGCACCGAGGGCAGTTCACTCGACAATTACGCCTATTTTGCTCTCACACAGATATATGCCGCACTACCCTTTGCACTGCTCAACCCCCTATCGACCGTGGGCGCCGTAGGCGACACATATAGCTACGCACTGCCGCTCGCCATATTTGTGTTTATCTGGTGCAACGACACCGGTGCATTCTTTGTGGGCTGTTCGATAGGCCGCCACAAGATGTGGGAGCGCGTATCGCCTAAAAAGACCTGGGAAGGTACCATAGGTGGCTTTGTGGTTGCAATGATTGCGGGATATGTGATGTCGCTCTTCTTCACCCAGTTGAATGCCTGGCAATGGATGGGAATGGCTGCCGTTGTTGCCGTTGCCGGAACATACGGCGACCTCATAGAGTCTTGTATGAAGCGCGAAATGGGCATCAAGGATTCGGGCAACATACTGCCCGGGCACGGCGGCATACTCGACCGCTTCGACAGCACCCTGCTTGCCGCACCCTGCGCAATGATTTATTTGAGCCTTATCGGTGTATTGTAAAAAACAGACGACAATATAAACATACACACAAAAAAATGATGAGCCGCGGCTCATCATTTTTTGTGTGTCAATAGCTGCACCATCTTTTCGGCAGCGTGCTGCGAGGCACCCGGTTCGCCAAGAATATCTATCATACGGCTATACTCGGCGAGCATTGTGTGCCGCTCGGGCGAATCAGGCGGCAACAACCTGCCAAGTTCACGGGTAACATTTTCCACTGTCATATCGGCAGCCACAAGCTCGCGCACCACCTCGCGGCCGGCAATAAGGTTCACCAGCGATATGTATTTCACCTTCAGGAACAGGTGTTTGAGTTTAGATACAAGCCACCCCGCGGGCATATTATAGCACACCACTTGCGGCACACGAAAGAGAGCCGTTTCAAGGGTGGCCGTGCCCGATGTAACCAACGCCGCGTGGGCGTGCTGCAGCAAGCGGTATGTATCGCCGAAAACAATGGCAGCACCCTGCTGCAAATATGGAGCATAAAGTTCCTTGTCTATTCCCGGGGCACCCGCTATCACCGGTTGGTAATCGGGGAATTTTGCCATAGCCTCAAGCATCTGTGGCAGATTGTCTTTAATTTCGTGCTTGCGGCTGCCTGCCAAAAGCGCCACTATGGGCTTGTCGCCCAAGCCGTTGGCCGTACGAAAAACGGCATCGTTGCGCTCGTTCCCACGCAAATAGGCATCTACGGCATCTACACAGGGGTTACCTATGTAGTTTACATCGTAATTGTGTTTTTTGAAATACCCTACCTCGAATGGGAGGATTGAAAACATAGCATCTACATCGCGCTTTATGTTTTTTATTCTGCCCTCGCGCGAAGCCCAAATCTTGGGAGCTATATAATAATAGACGGGGATAGATGTAGTCTTGTGAATATCGCGCGCTATGGATAGATTGAAGCCCGGGTAATCCACAAGAATAAGCGCATCGGGCTGCCACTCCTTGATATCCTTTTTGCACATTGCCATATTGGCAAATATCGTGCGCAGATTCATAAGCACAGGAATAATGCCCATAAAAGCACAATCGCGGTAGTGCTTCACACAGGTGCCACCCACTTGCGACATAAGGTCGCCGCCAAAGAAACGGAAATCGGCCTCTTTGTCGGCAGCCTTAAGTGCTTTCATAAGGTTGGAGGCGTGCAGGTCGCCCGAAGCCTCACCAACTATAAGATAGTATTTCATAAGCCTTACTTTTCAAGCGGTTTGAAGATATCACCCCACCCCTGCATATCGGCAAGCAGGGCGTAATCGGTGAAATCTATTTTTGTGGGAGTGATGGCCACAAAATTGTTATCGAGTGCCACCCTGTCGGCAGCCTCATCGGTGTCGTGTTTCTCGAACTCACCTGTGAGCCACCACCATTTACCGCCACGCGGATGATAGTGCGCCTCCCACTCGTTCACCCAACAGCCCACAGCCTGGCGGCATACCTTCACGCCCGCATACGAGGGGGAGACGGGGAAATTCACATTCAGGCAACTGCCCACGGGAAGCCCGCGCTGCAACACCTCGCCAACTATGCGGCGTATGTATGGGTATGTGGGTGTGAAATCAGCATCGGCATCGTGCGAGCAGAGCGAAAAGGCTACCGAAGGAATCCCCTTCATACAACCCTCTATCACCGCACCCATAGTACCCGAATAGTGGGCATTAACAGCCGAGTTGTCGCCGTGGTTTATACCGGCCACAATGAGCGAAGGAGTGCGGGGCACATATGCGTGGCATCCGAGCTTTATGCAATCGCACGGAGTACCGGTACAGGCATACACAACCAAGCCCTCTTCGGCTTTAACCTCCCAGACCTTAAGAGGTGTTTCACTTGTTACGGCACACCCATTGCCCGAACGCCCCGTGTGAGGAGCCACCACCACAACATCACCAAATTCCCTTAACACCTGCACAAGGCAGTTTATACCTTTTGCAAGGTAACCATCATCATTCGAAACTAAAATAAGAGGTTTTTCATTCATAGTACCATAGTATTTTTACGGGTGCGAAGATACTGAAAAAAGCGACAAAAAACAAAGCAGAAGATACTAAAGCACATCTGCAAAAAAAAGGATGCGAAAGCCCAAACATCTATTTGCAACATTTTTTAACACATTTTATTATCACCTGTTTATAACTAAACTGCAAATACTGAAAAGCAATCTTTTTTTTTCGTATCTTCGCAACCATAAATTGGGTATAAAAGATATTGTCGGGAAAAACCGCACGGGAGCCGACACGCAGATTACCAATAGATTAACTGAGAAAATACGAAAAAATATGGGAAAGATAATAGCACTTGCCAACCAAAAAGGTGGTGTGGGCAAGACAACCACAGCTATAAACCTTGCAGCATCGCTCGCCACATACGAGAAAAAGGTGCTGGTAATAGATGCCGACCCCCAGGCCAACGCCTCGTCGGGCCTCGGCATAGATATACGTGAGATTGAATGTTCCATTTACGAGTGCCTCATAAACAAGGCCGCAATAACCGACGGCATACACAACACCTGTGTCGAGGGGCTCGATATAATACCCTCGCACATAGACCTTGTGGGTGCCGAGATTGAGATGCTCGATATGCCCAACCGCGAAAAGATTATGCGCGAGGCATTGGCACCGGTAAAGGACAAATACGACTACATACTCATCGACTGCTCGCCATCGTTAGGCCTCATTACGGTGAACTCGCTCACCGCAGCCGACTCGGTGATAATACCCGTGCAGTGCGAGTACTTTGCATTGGAAGGTATAAGCAAGCTGTTGAATACAATTAAAATCATAAAATCAAACCTTAACCCCTCGCTCGACATTGAAGGATTCCTGCTCACAATGTTCAATTCGCGCCTGCGCCTTAGCAACCAGGTGTACAACGAGGTGAAAAAGCACTTCCGCGAGCTCGTGTTCAACACCGTGATACAGCGCAACATACGACTGGGCGAGGCACCCAGTATGGGTATCCCTGTGATAATGTACGATGCCGACTCCACCGGCGCCAAGAACTACCTTGCGCTTGCACAAGAAATAATTAACAGAAACAATGAATAACCAATGGCACCAAATAAGAAATTCACATTAGGCCGAGGGCTCGATGCACTCATATCCACCGAAACCGTGCAGACAGCGGGCTCGCAATCCATTGGCGAGATTGAGATAAGCCAAATAGAGGCCAACCCCAACCAACCACGTCGCGAATTCAGCGAGGAGGCCTTGCAGGAGCTTGCCGATTCTATTAAAGAACTTGGCATAATACAACCCATCACACTGCGCAAGATGGGCAAAGATAAATATCAGATTATTGCCGGCGAGCGCCGTTTCCGCGCATCGCAGTTAGCAGGCAAAACCACTATCCCCGCATATATCCTGAAGGCCGACGACGAGGACACTATGGAGATGGCTCTCATAGAGAACATTCAGCGCGAGGACCTCAACGCATTAGAAATAGCCCTTGCCTACCAGCAGCTTATAGAGCAACACAATCTGTCGCAGGAGCAACTGAGCAAGCGTGTGGGCAAAGGACGTGCCACCATTGCCAATTTCCTGCGCCTGCTGCGCCTGCCCGCCACAATACAGGTGGCTCTTAAAGAGAAACGCATAGATATGGGACACGCCCGTGCGCTGCTGTCGCTCGACAATCCCGCCGAGCAGATAAAGCTGTTCCACGACATCGAGGCCAACAGCTATTCGGTGCGCGAAGTAGAGGAGATTGTGCGCAAAATGAAGGAGGGCGGCGAAGCGCCTGCGCCAAAAAAGGTAGCAGCCAAGCTGCCCCACCCCGAATTTCATCAGCTGAAGAAACAACTTACACACTTTTTCCAGTCGCCGGTGCAGCTCACCTGCTCGGCAAAGGGAAGCGGCAAGATAAGCATCAAATTCAAGAACGAGCAGGAGCTCGAAAGAATTATTGCCATATTTGACAAATTAAACAATTAACATAGTGAAAATGCCGAGATTCACATACCTGCATACCGCGTTGTTGGCCGTTTTGTTTTGCTTGATGGCTGCAAAAAACAGCTATGCACAAGATAGATTTGCATTACAGGGAGACTCTATTATTGAAAGCGCCCTAAAAGCCGACTCTGCAACAATAGACAGCATATACAGGAGCGATGTGAGCCTTTCGCCCGACAGCAGCCGCGCGGCAATGAAACGCAACTACAACGAAATAACCGGTAACATAAAACCGTTCAAGCCTAACCCCACAAAAGCCACTTGGCTTGCAGTGGTTGTACCGGGTGGAGGACAGATTTACAACCGCAAATACTGGAAACTGCCCATCGTATATGGCGGCTTTGTAGGTTGCTTGTATGCATACAACTGGAACAGCCAGATGTACAGCGACTACCGCCAGGCCTACCTCGACATTATGGACAGCGATCCAAACACCGATTCGTACAAGGATTTCTTCCGCCCGGGATACGATTTCGAGGGGAACAAAGAGTACCTCACAGGGCTGTTCAAAAAGAGGAAGGACCGCTACCGCCGCTGGCGCGATTTGAGCATATTCGCTTTCATAGGCGTGTATGTACTCTCGGTAATAGATGCCTATGTGGATGCACAGCTTGCCAGCTTCGACATAAGCGAAAACCTGAACATAACCGTGGAGCCCGAGATTATGAACAACAACATAGGGCGAATGGACAAGGGATATTATGGAATAAACTGCAATATAAATTTCTAAAAAGGAATGCAAAGATACACGACATACATAGCCACACTTTTACTGCTCTTTGCCACAAACACACAGGCACAAGAGAACGATTTTACACCCATTGACAGCATAAACGACAATGCCCGGCTCGACAAAGCCATTGCCAGCCCCGACACAATGGACATTGCAGTGGAGACAATGGAGTGCGACAGCCTTGTCTTTGAACTGCCCGAGGGAATGACCGCCAACATCGACAGCCTTATGAACGGTTGGCAGGCACGCCACCTGCTAAAGGCACTCGACTGCCAAACCGAGGGGTGGGAATACATAAAGACAAGTGACACCACATATGCCGAGCGCTTGCGCGACCTGCACAGCATAATAGAGATGCCATACAACAGCACCGTGCGCCACTGCATAGACCGTTACGCCACACGCAACCGCTCACTTGTGTCGTATATGCTTGGCATTGCCGAGTACTATATGCCTATGATTGAGGCCGAGATAGACAAGTACAATATGCCACACGAACTCAAATACCTGCCCGTTATAGAATCGGCACTGAACCCAAAGGCAGTATCTCGCGCAGGGGCAAAGGGATTGTGGCAATTTATGTTTGCCACAGGCAAGCTATACGGGCTCAAGTCGAACAACTACATAGATGACCGTTTCGATCCGCTGAAAGCCACACACGCCGGCCTCAACTACTTGCGCGACCTTTATAACTTTTTCAACCGTTGGGACCTTGCAATAGCAGCCTACAACTGCGGCCCCGGCAACGTGAAAAAGGCTATTCTGCGCTCGGGTGGAAAGACCGACTTCTGGGGCATCTATCGCTACCTGCCACGCGAGACACGCGGCTACCTGCCTGCACTCATTGCAGCCAACTACATAATGACCTACCACGAGGAGCACGGCATATGCCCTATGGAGCCCGCGCTGCCCATAGGAACCGACACATTGCACATAACAAAGAACCTGCACTTCAAACAGATAGAGCAATTCTGCGATATAAACATAGAGGACATAAGAGCTCTCAACCCGCAGTATATCAAAGATATTGTACCGGGCGAAGCCGAAAAGTATGTACTGCGCCTCACCAACGATGCCATAACCCGTTTCATCACAAAGGAGGACAGCATATACAACTACAAGAAGGAGGAGTTCTTCCCGAGCAGCAACATAGCGAAGATGCTTAAGGAGGCCAAAGCAAACGACGACGGTCGCGGCACACTCAAGTATCACAAGATACGCAACGGGGAGACACTTGGCAGTATCGCCCGCAAATATCGCGTGACAGTGAAGCAGATTATGAAATGGAACAATATGCGCAACACCAAGATAAGGGCCGGCAGACGATTGAAGATATACAGATAAGTATGAACAGCGACAAGAATAAAATAATGGATGAAGAGACCGCTATAAACAATGCGTTCAAGGAGTTGCTGGATATATATTTAGCATCGCAGCACCGCAAGAAGGTGGAGCTCATAACAAAAGCATTCAACTTCGCACGCCATGCGCATAAAGGAGTGCGCAGGCATAGCGGCGAGCCATATATTATGCACCCGCTGGAGGTTGCCACCATAGTGTGCAGGGAGATAGGATTAGGCTCTACATCTATATGCGCGGCGCTGCTGCACGATGTGGTGGAGGATACCGACTACACCGTGGAGGATATCCGCAACCTGTTTGGCGACAAGATAGCCGAGATTGTGAACGGCCTCACAAAAATTGCCGGCGGTGTGTTTGGCGCACACGCATCGGAGCAAGCCGAGAATTTCAAGAAACTGTTGCTCACAATGAGCGAGGATATACGCGTTATCCTCATAAAGATAGCCGACCGCCTGCACAATATGCGCACGCTGGAGTTTATGCCCGTGAACAAGCAGTACAAAATTGCGGGAGAAACGCTCTACATATATGCCCCCATAGCCTATCGCTTAGGATTGAGCAAAATAAAGACCGAGCTCGAAAATCTGAGCTTCCGCTACGAGCACCCCGAGGAGTATGCCAAGATAGAGAAGAAGATAGAAAAGACACAGCGCGACCGCGACATCCTCTACCGCGAATTCACATCGCCCATATGCAGCGAACTCGATGCAATGGGGCTCAAATACCGCATAATAGGCCGCGTGAAATCGCCCTACTCCATCTGGAACAAGATGCAGAAGAAGCACGTAGCCTTTGAGGATATATACGACATACTGGCGGTGCGCATCATATTCACTCCACGCGAGGGAAAAGACGAGAACAACGAGTGCTTCAACATATACATAGCCCTCACAAAACTATACAACGCCCACCCCGACCGTCTGCGCGACTGGGTGAACAAGCCCCGCACCAACGGCTACAAGGCGCTGCACGCCACATTTATGAGCAAACGCGGCGAGTGGATAGAGGTGCAGATACGTAGCGAGAAGATGAACGAGATGGCCGAGAAGGGAATTGCCGCCCACTGGAAATACAAGAGCCAGGGAGAGGACAGCGGCGACGAACAGCTCGAAAACTGGCTGCACACCATCAAGGAGATACTCGACGATCCGCAGCCCAATGCACTCGACTTCCTCGACACCATAAAGCTGAACCTGTATGCAACGGAGATATTTGTCTTCACGCCCAAAGGCGACATAAAGACAATGCCGCAGAACTGCACGGCACTGGACCTTGCATACAGCATACACACCTTCTTAGGCAACCACTGCATAGGCGCCAAGGTGAACCACAGGCTTGTGCCGCTGAACCACCAGCTTCAGAGCGGCGACCAGGTGGAGATAATAACCTCTAACGCACCACGCGTTGAAGAGGGATGGCTATCGTTTGTAACCACCGCCAAGGCCCGTGCCAAGATACTTGCAGCCCTGCGCCGCAAGCAACGCCTGCTTATGCGCGACGGCGAGGAGATACTTAACAAGTTCCTCGAAAGCGAGGGGCTAAGCAACTACAGCAACAACATAGAAAAGATATGGAAGCTGCACGAACTCAAGGACAAGGATGCACTGCTTGTGGCCATAGGCGATGGCAGTATCACTCTTGGCAACGAGGACAAGGATGCGCTGCTTGGCAACAAGAAATTCAGTTTCCAATCACTGTTCTCGTTTGGCAAGGATAAAAAGAAAGAGGAAAAGAGTGCCGAAACATTTGAGCAGATAGACCGCAAAACACCCATAAGCCTCACCGACGACAACATAAAGAGCAGCTACATAATAGCCGACTGTTGCCACCCCATCCCTGGCGACGATGTTCTTGGATACTATGACGACGAAAAGCACATTGTGATACACAAGCGCAACTGCCCCGTGGCCAACACACTCAAGAGCAGCCACGGCGACCGCATATTGGCAGCCAAATGGGATACCCACAAGAAACTGAATTTCATTGTGCCCATTCAAATAAAGGGAATAGACGACTTAGGTGTGCTCAACGAGATTACCGCCATAACACAGCAGATGAATTCAAGCATACAGAAACTGCATTTGGAGTGTTTCGATGGCATTTTCGAAGGAACCTTCTGGCTCAATGTTCACGATGTGGATGATGTGAACAAACTTTGCAGCGCATTGAAGAAGGTGAAGCATATAAAGACCATTGCGCGCGTAGGATAATTCACGCTTAAACAGATTATTTTGCGAGGCTGACTAAAAAGTATTTTTTAGCAGCCTCATTTTTATGGAGATGAATAAAAAGATGTAGTTTAAGGCTTGCGCAGCCTGAAAAACCGCAGTTTACTGGGCGTAAATGAGGATTTTGAAGGCAAGCGTAACGCAAAAATACACTTTTTAGTCATTTCCTTGGTCACAGGACATCGAGCTGCGCTTTAATCCCCAACAGCTCCTCACGAATAGCCGAAAGGCGGTCGATAACCTCGGCCGACACATCGGCAACCTCCTTGTTACCCGCACCCTTAAGATACTGCTTGGCACCGGCAATGGTGAGCCCGCGCTCCTTCACAAGATGATGCACAAGGCGTACGGTTTTAATATCCTCCTTGGTGTAACGACGTACGCCGTTGCTGCCCTTGTGCGGTGCTATCTGTGGAAACACGGTTTCCCAATAGCGCAGGGTAGATTCGGGGGTGTTAAGCTCGGCTGCCACCTCCTTTATGGTGTAGTACATCTTCAGGTCCTTATTTTTTAACAGTGCCATAATCAATCATATACTTTTCCGTGGTTCTCGGCCATCTGCAGCATCTGGTCGTAACCCTCGGCATCGAGGTCCATAAAATAGTAGTTAATGGGATTTACGTGCTGCCCTTTGATGATAACCTCGTAATGGAGGTGAGGGCCGGTACTCTTGCCCGAGTTTCCGCTCAACGCAATTTGCTCGCCACGCACAACCTTTTGCCCCGGCTTCACCATAAATTTGTTGTTATAGAGGTGGGCATAGAGGGTTTCTATGCCGTAGCCGTGGTCTATTTTCACGGTATAGCCATAGCCTGCCTGCCATTTGGCCGAAACAACGGTGCCGTCGGCGGTTGCATAGACGGGAGTGCGGTTGTCGCAGGAGAAATCCATTCCGTTATGTTTCTTGCGAACTTTATATACAGGATCGATGCGCCAGCCATAGCCCGATGCGGTGCGCTTGAGGTCGCGGTTGGCAATAGGCTGAATAGCGGGCAGATGGCGCAGATAATCCTCTTTTTCCTCATCAAGTTTCACAAGTTCCTCAAAGGATTTTATCTGCAAGTACAGCTGCTTGTCGAGCATATCTATCTTTTGCGCAGTTTCAACCACAAGGGCCGAATTGCTCATATCCATAAGCTCGTCGTAACGGGCAGTGCCGGCATACCCCGACCGGCGGGCAAAGGTTGAAACCGGCTCGGAGTTCAAGAGAACACGATATAGGTTATCGTCGCGCTGCTGTATATCCTCGAGCACCTCCATAGCATCGTCAAGGCGCTGCGACATAATGCGATATTGCGCCAGCAATCTTGAATTTTCCTGTTGCAGTTCGCTCATCGATGGAGTTTCAATGAGCAGGTAGAAAATGAGAAAAGACAAACCGCCAAAAATGATAAACAATAATACGCGCCTCAGTATAGTGAGGAAGCGTTGTGCCAAGTTCGGATATACGCGGTCGTATGTTCGTGTAGCAGGGTTGAATATGTAATAGACTTTTCGCATCGGCAGCACCCTTTATGCAGACAAAAGTAATAAAAGCTATCCTTTTTTGCAACTAAATACCAAATTATCGGCATCGCATTAACAGTGTATAACAATATAATTCGAGATTTATATCATAAATGCATAAACACGTGGATACCACGCGCGATAATTAGTTTATTTTATTCGTTTTTTCCGTCTTTTTATTGTATTTTTGCAGGTTGGAAATGAAAACAATAAAATAAAACATAATATAGTATGCTCACATCAAAAGAGATTAGAGAATCTTTCAAGCAGTTCTTCGAAGGAAAAGGACACCTCATTGTGCCATCGGCACCTATGGTAGTAAAAGACGATCCCACACTGATGTTCACCAACGCGGGAATGAACCAGTTCAAGGATATAATCCTGGGCAACAGCCCTGCAAAAAGCAAGCGTGTGGCCGACTCGCAGAAGTGCTTGCGCGTTAGCGGAAAGCACAACGACCTCGAGGAGGTGGGCCACGACACCTACCACCACACAATGTTCGAGATGCTCGGCAATTGGTCATTTGGCGACTACTTCAAGGAGGATGCCATCAACTGGGCCTGGGAATTCTTGACACAGGTTGCAAAGCTCGATCCTGAGCGTATGTATGCCACCGTGTTCGAGGGTAGCGAGGCCGAGGGCCTTGAGCGCGACAACGAGGCTGCAGCCATCTGGAGCAAGCACCTGCCTGCCGACAGAATCATCAACGGCAACCACCACGACAACTTCTGGGAAATGGGCGATACAGGCCCTTGCGGCCCCTGCTCGGAGATTCACATCGACCTCCGCAGCGAAGAGGAGCGCAAAGCCATCCCTGGCCGCGACCTCGTAAACGGTTCTCACCCCCAGGTGATTGAGATATGGAACCTTGTGTTTATGCAGTTCAACCGTATGGCCGACGGCCACCTGGAGGAACTCCCTGCAAAGGTTATCGACACCGGTATGGGATTCGAGCGTTTGTGTATGGCTCTGCAGGGCAAGCAGTCGAACTACGACACCGACGTGTTCCAGCCCATCATCAAGGCCATAGGCGACATCAGCGGCAAGAAGTATGGTGACGAGGAGCAGACCGATGTTGCAATGCGCGTAATTGCCGACCACATACGTACAATCGCCTTCTCCATCACCGACGGACAGCTCCCCTCGAACGCAAAAGCAGGCTACGTGATACGCCGCATATTGCGCCGTGCCGTACGCTACGGCTACACATTCTTAGGGCAGAAACAGGCATTTATGTTCAAGTTGGTGCCCACACTCATCGAGAATATGGGCGATGCCTACCCCGAACTGAAACAGCAGCAGGAGCTCATCACCAAGGTGATAAAGGAGGAGGAGGATTCATTCCTTCGCACCCTCGACACCGGTATGCACCTGCTCGACAAGGTTATTGCAGCCACAAAAGCCGAGGGCAAGAGCGAGATTAGCGGCGTGGAGGCATTCACATTGTACGACACATTCGGTTTCCCCATCGACCTCACACAGCTCATTCTGCGCGAGAACAACCTCACCGTGAATATGCAACAGTTCGACGAGGAGATGCAAAAGCAAAAGACACGTGCACGCAACGCTGCCGCTGTGGAGAACGGCGACTGGATTACAGTGAGCGAGGGCGACTGCACATTCGTAGGATACGACAACACCGAGTACGAGACAACAATCTTGCGCTACCGCCAGACAAAGCAGAAGAACCAGACTCTTTACCAGATTGTGCTCAAAGAGACTCCTTTCTATGCCGAAAGCGGTGGTCAGGTGGGCGACACCGGCCTCCTCATCTGTGGCGACGAGCGCATAGAGGTAATAGACACCAAGAAGGAGAACAACCTGCCAATACACATAACAAAGCAGTTGCCCGCCGATGCTGCGGCAACCTTCCGCGCCCAGGTGAATTTGAAGAAGCGCAACGCTTGCGCTGCAAACCACTCTTGCACCCACCTGCTGGACCAGGCATTGCGCCAGGTGCTCGGCACACACGTGGAGCAGAAGGGTTCGCTTGTGACACCCGATGCAATACGTTTCGACTTCTCGCATTTCCAGAAGGTGACCGACGAGGAGATTGAGCAGGTAGAGCGCATTGTGAACGCCCGCATACGCGAGAACATCCCCCTCACCGACCACCGCAACATCCCCATAGAGGAGGCAAAGAAACTTGGCGCCATCGCCCTCTTTGGCGAGAAATACGGCGACCACGTGCGCGTGGTGCAGTTCGGCACATCCATAGAGTTCTGCGGCGGTACACACGTAGCGGCAACCGGCAACATAGGTATGGTGAAGATTATTTCGGAGAGCTCCGTGGCAGCAGGCGTGCGCCGCATTGAGGCCATCACAGGCGAGGCATTGGAGGAGCACCATTACAAGGCACAGAACCTTATGAAGGAGATACACGCCCTCTTCAACAACGTGCCCAACCTCAAGGCTACAATAGTAAAATCGATTGCCGAGAATGCCGAGCTCAAGAAAGAGATTGAGGAGTATGCCAAGGAGAAGGCTTTGAGTATGAAGAACGACCTGTTGAAGGAGATAAAGGAGCGCAAGGGCGTACGCTACATAAGCGCACTGCTCCCCGCTGCACCCGCAACGGTTAAGGATATAGTATTTGCACTGCGCCAGGAGCAGCCCGAGAACCTCTTTGTGGTTATCGGCAGCATATACAACGAGAAACCCCAGCTCACCATTTCGGCAAGTGCCGACCTTGTGGAGCGTGGCATAAACGCAGGCAAGATTGTGGGCCAGGCTGCACGCGAAATGCAAGGCGGCGGTGGCGGACAGGCACACTTTGCACAGGCAGGTGGCAAGAACCCCGCAGGTATCAAGGCCGCAATGGAGAAGGTATTTGAGATTGCCGAGATTTAATATAGAAACGGCAACCACAGATTGTAACTGACAAGTTGTATCACAATATTACATTTAACATTTTTAATATGAAACACTTAAAATTTATATTGTCAGCATTTTTGCTTCTGGGCTGCACGATAACAAACGCTCAGTATGTTGACCTTGGACTAAGCAGCGGAACATTATGGGCCACCTGCAATTTAGGAGCCGAGAAGGAACACGAAAGTGGTTTATATCTGGCTTGGGGAGAAACTGCTGAAAAACAACACTATAACATTAATACATATTTTGACAGCGACTATATCTTTTTTAACAATTATAGAATGAGTATTCGCGGAACAGAATATGATGCAGCAACAACACTTAAAGGTAAAGAGTGGTGTATGCCTACGTACTTGCAGGCTGTAGAATTGTACAACGAGTGTAGTTGGGAATGGGTAGACGATTATAACGCCACAGGCGTTGCCGGGTGCATCTGTACCGGTCCTAATGGAAACAGCATCTTTTTCCCATCTGCCGGTGTTAAAATAGACGGAGACCTCGATTATACCCAAAATGGCAATTATTGGTGTTCTGAACTTTCCCAAAGCTGGATTAGTATTCAGAATTATGCTTGTTTCATCAATTTTGATAAAACAGGCACAATTAATTCCAATTACAGTTTAACCTCGGTAGATTATAGATATTGGGGGCGCAATGTGAGACCTGTAATAAATACAGATACCGCCCCAAAGACGGAAATCGGAGATTTTATCTTTGCAACAACCGGCAACAAACACGTTCTTATAGCTTATACAGGAAATAAAGCAGAGGTTGTTCTTCCGGCGGACTTTAAAGGAGAGAATTATTCATTAGGAAGCAATCTGTTCAGGTTCAACGATAAGATTACCAAAGTAACTATACCGAACAGCGTTACAAGCATTGGCGGACGTGCTTTTGAAAGTTGTACGGCTCTTGAAAGCATTAACATTCCCGGCAGTGTAAAAAATATTGGCTTTGAAGCATTCAAAGGATGCCAGTCACTCAAGAACTTTATTTTCAAAGGTGCGCCAAAAATGGACCAAGGAGTACTCAGTCGTACAGGTTTGGAAGAGATTGCAATCCCTGACGGAGTCGAAAATATTCCAATTTATGCTTTTGACAACTCACCCAATCTAAAGAGAGTTATAATTCCAAATAGCGTAACAATTATTAAAGGTGCTGCTTTTGAAAATTGCCAGAACCTAAAGAAAGTAAAGATTGGAGGAAATGTTGAATTAATCGCTAATAGCGCGTTTGCCTATTGCACAAATCTTAAGAGCATAACACTGCCAAAAGAACTCGAGTATATAGGAACTGGAGTGTTTGAAGGGTGTATAAACCTTAAAAAAATCACACTGCCAAAAGAACTCGAGTATATAGGAGCTGAAGCGTTTGAAGGATGTATAAACCTTAAGAACATAACACTGCCAAAAGAACTCAAGTATATAGGAGATGAAGCGTTTGGAGGGTGTATAAACCTTAAGAACATAACACTGCCAAAAAAACTCAAGTATATAGGAAAGGGAGTTTTTGAAGGATGTACAAACCTTAAGAACGCCATTCTTAAAACGTTGTAGTTAAAGAATACAAGAAATACGATAGTCGCAACAACTGCAACGCAATTATAGAGACAGAGTCTAACCGGATTATTCTTGGCAGCATACCCAAAAGCAACAACGTGGCGAGAACCTTTTACAATATAAGAAAGCAATTTATCACAAACAAGAACCTGTAATAATGGACAAGGTATTTGAGATTGCCAAGATTTAATACCGGCACGAACGATAGAGAAATAAGGCAACAGAGCGCGCTCTGTTGCCTTATTTCTCTATCTGGGAATCGCTCCAATTTACTAAATATAGTTTTTCCGATGCACGCGTGAAGGCCGTGTAGAGCCAACGATAATAGTCGGGGCCGGCCATCTCGGGGGTTACGTAGCCCTGGTCCAGGAACACCCGTTTCCACTGGCCGCCCTGCGCCTTGTGGCAGGTTACGGCATATCCATACTTCACCTGCAGGGCATTATAATAGGGATTTTTGCGCACCTCCTCCATCCGCTTGCGTTTGGAACGTATTTCGGGGTAATCCTCCCACACGGCGGCAAAGAGCGTTTCGCTCTCGGTGCGGGTGAGCGAGGGCGACTCGCTTGTGAGGGTGCCAAGCATTATCTTCACATCGAGCTCACAATCCTCGTAATCGGTGAGCGAGAGGGTGACATCGGCAAAGCGGAAGCCATACATCTCCTCGGTGGAGCCCACATACACAATCTCGGCAGTGTCACCGTTGGCTATGAAATCTATCTTTTCAAGGATTGTCTTGTCCTGCTTGCCAAGTTCCTCGCGCCAATAGTAGTTATTCTTCACTATCATAAGAATATCGCCACGGTTGAGTTCCTCCTCGCGGTAGAGTATGCGGCGGCGTATTCCCTCGTTATATATGTTGGCACGCTTGTTAGAGCGGCACAAGACAATGGTTTCATCTATGCCCACCGAGCTATACGAGCCTTCGATGGCCTCTATGAGTTCCTCGCCCTGCACCCTGCAAATATCGGCAAAGCCACTTAACTTAATTCGCGGCAAGGCACCCACGGCACCATCGGCTATTATGTGGCGCAGCATTGTTGCGTTTTGCAGAATGCCCGAGCCATCGAGCTGGCGCATCACCTGCGTGAGCTCCATACCCGACACGTTAAGGAACATAGAGCGCAGATAGGTGGCCGAGAGCGCCGGCGACAGCTCCTCGCCCACAGGAGGCAACTGTGCAGTATCGCCAAGCAAAAGCAATGAGCAGCCGCGCCCCGAATAGACAAACTCCACAAGGTCGTCGAGCAGAGCGCCCGAGCCGAAATTCGTGGCACCCTCATTGGCTATCATAGAGGCCTCATCCACAATGAACAGGGTGTTCTGCGCCCTGTTCTCCATAAGAGTGAACGAGGAGCCGTTGAGTATGGACTTTTGCCTGTAAATCCATTTATGTATGGTATATGCAGGCTTGCCCGAATAGGAGGAGAACACCTTGGCAGCCCTGCCCGTGGGGGCAAGCAGCACGGTGCGGCGCTCCAGTTGCTCCATAGTCTTTACAAGGGCTGCCACAAGCGAGGTCTTTCCCGTTCCCGCATAGCCGCAGAGGAGGAACAGGCGCCTGTCGTCGGCCGACAACAGGAACGTAGCTATCTCTTCGAGTGATTTTTCCTGCTCTTTTGTTGGAACAAAGGGAAAATTTGTTTTAATTTGCGATGTTAAATATTTATTTATCACAATTATTTAATAAATATATACCATATAAAACGGAAATTCGTTTTTTTATCTTATTTTTGCGACACGAAAATACATAAATTAAATATAGTAACAATGAAAAACGTCTTAAAAGTATTGCTTATTCTTGCTGTTGTAGGTTTGGCATACATCAGCTATCGTAGTATTATGGGCCCCATTGAGTTTGCTGAGGTTCGTTCGGCTCGTGAAAAGGAGATTGTGGCTCGTCTTATCGACATTCGTACCGCACAGATTGAGTACCGCAACAGCCACGAGGGCGCATACGCCGATGATTTTGATTCACTCATCAATTTCCTGAAAAACGCAAAAATGCCTATCGTTTTGAAGCAGGGCGAGCTTGACGATGCCCAGCTTGAGCGTGGTCTTACAGAGGACAAAGCATTGGAGATGATTAAAAAGGCCGAAAAGACCGGAAAATGGGGCGAGGTTGACAAAGAGGGATTGCGCGGTTTCCGTCGCGATACATCTTGGATTGCCCTGCTCGACACCATCTATCCCAAAGAGTTTGTGGTAGATTCTCTCGCATTCGTTCCCTTTGGCAAGGGCGAGAAATTCGAGCTCCTCACCAGCTGCGATACCACAAAGGCAGGTAGCGCACAGTACCTCTTCGAGGCTCGCACTCCCTACGATGTTTACTTGCAGGACATCAACGACCAGGAGCTTGCCAACCTCAAATACCAGATGAAGAAGATGGACCGTTACTGCGGTTTGAAGGTGGGTGATGTAGAGAACCCCAACAACAACGCCGGTAACTGGGAATAATTTCTCTTTGATGAAAGGAGAAACCACACCATATAAAACATTATCCATTCGTATAAGTACGAATGGATTTTGTTTTTGCATATACAATGCCGCCGAGCCCGACTCGGTGCAGTACCACTTTAACCGTGCCGACGGCAACAGCAGCCTCTATGCCAACCTGTGCCGCGCCATTGAGGAGTGCCCGCTGCCAATAGGCGAGGCTGCCGACATAAAGGCTATAATTGCCACAAACGACTTCACCACCCTGCCTGCCGAATATGACGAGAAGCAGAATCACAAGATTTACTATCGCTGCTGTTTCCCCAAGGCCGACACCAATGTAGAGATAATAGCCAACAGGCTTACGGCACACAACCTCACCGTGCTGTTCCCCGTGGAGAAGAACATATACAACCGCCTGGCACAGATGGGCAACGTGAGCTATTACACACCGGCAAGCATATTGCCCGGCTACATAGCAAGCAAACCACTTGCGGGTGACAAATATATGCTTGCCTACTACAGCGAGGATGGTTCGCTGCTCCTCTCCATAAACAACGGGCGTGTGGAGCTCATAAACTGTTTTGGCACTGCCGACAACCACAACCAGCTATACTATCTGTTAGCTATTTGGAAGGCACAAGGGCTGTCGCAGACCGAC
The DNA here is from genome assembly GCA_017536765.1 of Bacteroidaceae bacterium. Taxonomy (GTDB): domain Bacteria; phylum Bacteroidota; class Bacteroidia; order Bacteroidales; family Bacteroidaceae; genus HGM04593. The sequence goes on along the minus strand of JAFXGV010000034.1, from coordinate 40,835 downwards.
GATACCCTCTACCTGTGCGGCAACAAAAGAGTGGAAGAACTTTCTACTGCTTTGGCACAATTCATACGCCACAGAGAGCGCATAAACCCGGGAGCAATGTTCCCACCCAACCTGTTAAACAGGATGAGCAACATACCGTTTGACCTACAAGCACTACTACTATGCGAATAATAAGCGGAAAATACAAGGGCCGTCATTTCGACATACCACGCAATTTCAAAGCACGCCCCACAACAGATTTTGCAAAGGAGAACCTCTTCAACATCCTATGCAATATAATGGATTTTGAGGAGGTGGATGCACTGGACCTCTTTTCGGGCACGGGTAGCATAAGCCTCGAACTGCTGTCGCGTGGTTGCGCCTCGGTTACATCGGTGGAGTTAGAGCCCCTGCATTTCACCCACTTGCGCAAGAGCGCCACTGCGCTGAACGATAGTAACTGGCGCCTTGTGCGCGACGATGTTTTCCGCTACATACGCCGCTGCACAGCAAGTTACGACTTCATATTTGCCGATCCTCCATATGCATTAAAGGAGCTCAAGGATATTCCGCAACTCGTTTTGGAATCGAATATGTTAAAAGAGGGCGGCCTCTTCATCTTTGAGCACGGCAAGGACAACGACTTCAGCGACAACCCGCACTTTTTCCGCCACGTTGCATATGGCAGCGTAAATTTCACATTTTTCAAAAAAGGAGGAGAATAGGCAATTACAATATGGGCGAGAAGAGGCGTGCGGCCGACTCCAAGCAACGACGGACAAATGGGCGGGCCGCATAGCTGCGGGCGGTTAACTGCACCGAACACTTTTCGTCGGATACAAAGAGGCTCTTCAAATCGCGGGCCACAGCACCATCATACACCAAGGCTGTTACCTCGAAATTGTAGTAGAAACTGCGAAAATCAAAATTGGCCGAGCCAACCGAAGATACAGCATCGTCGCTCACCACTGTTTTGCAATGCAGCATACCACCATTATAAAGAAGCACTTTGACGCCCGCCTCGAGCAGTGTCCCAAGATAAGAGTATGAGGCATAGTCGGCCAGGCGGCTGTCGGACCGCATTGGAATCATAAGCCTCACATCCACCCCCGAGAGCGCGGCATTGCGCATTGCAAGAATCATTGAATCGGTGAGGGCGAGGTACGGGGTTTGTATATACACATACCGGCGTGCAGCACCTATGAGCATAACAAGTGCCGACATTATCACACGATTGCTGCCCACAGGGTTGGACTGCGCCACCTGCACCATTGCACTGCCCTGCGGCAGGGCCTGCGGGAAATAGCGCTTGCCGCTGACCAACGAATTGTTGGCAAAATACCAATCTATGAGGAACGATGTTTGCAAGCCGTGAACGGCTGCACCGCTTATCGCCAGCATAGTGTCGCGCCAGCCGCCCCGCGATGTACCCTTCACATACCTGTCGGCAAGATTACAACCACCTACAAAACCCACGCTGCCATCCACTACAACCACTTTGCGGTGGTTGCGATAGTTGAGCCTGTTACCCAAGATGGGGAACCTCACCTGCAGGAAGGCCTCTACCTGCCCGCCGGCAAAGCGTATCTCCTCGAAGAAGCCGCGCGGCACGCTCCAGCAGCCCACGCTATCGTATATCACGCGCACCTCAACCCCTTCGCGAGCCTTTGCCGCCAGAGCATCGCGCACGCGGGTGCCTAACTCGTCATTTTCAAATATATAGAATTGCAGGTGGATATGTTCCTTTGCACCGGCTATTGCAGAGATGAGTTCCTCCACAAAAACGGCAGTGGAACCAATAACACGCACGCTGCTACCGGCCATAGGATAGGCCGAGGCTGTATTTTCGAGGTAGGCGACAAGGTGGGAATACTCCGCAGGGGACACCACCCCACCCTGTGAGCGGTAGTAGAGATGGCTGCGCTGCTGTATCTGCGACAGGGAACGGCGGTTTATATATTTCTGCTTTTTGGTATTACGCCCGAAGAAAAAATAGAGCAAGAGCCCCAGGAAAGGCAGAAAGAGAAGCGCCATTATCCAGGCAAGCGTTCTTATGGGGTTGCGGTTGTCGAGCACCACATACACCATTACAAACACCGCCAAAATGTTGTTTACAAGGTATAGATAACCAAAAAGCCCGTCTATGTTCAGCAGTTGTTCCATTGAGATGGGGAATGACTCATTGGCTAAATTAGGCATAAAAAAGATAAAAGCCATAAAAACCGCGGTTTTTATGGCTTTTTAACCTTTTATAGCTTTAGAAACGACCACCACCGAAGCCGCCGCCAAAACCACCGGGAGGGCCATAAGAGCGACCACCGCCATTGTACTCGCGTGCTCCGCGGCCTCGCTCGTTATTGCCACCTTCGTGCCCCATCTGGTTGAATTTATATATAAGGTGGAACATACAATAGCTGTAGATGGAGTTATTCTCGCTATCGCTACGCGATGTGGCCGATATGGCACGCGACACGTTGCTCTGCTCGTGCAGGATATCGTACATACGGAACGAGAGGGTGAGCGCATTCTTCTCTAAGAAACTCACAGACACCTGCGCATTCCACAGCAGTTCGTTGGTGTTGAACTGTGGGTCGCTGTATCCGCGACGGCTGCTCATCGACAGGTTGGTGGAGAACTGGAGATTCTGCCACGGCAGGCGCACCGTGGTGCTTGGGCCATAGGAGAAGTTCCAGGTGTCCATATTGTTTTCGGGGCGCATACTGTATGTGCTATGCGAATAGAAAAGGCGCCCGTCGAGCGAGAGGTCGAAATGGTCGGAACGGTATGAGGCATTGAGCGACTCACCCACATCCACCGTTTCGGCAATATTGCGCACGCTGTTTTTGCTTGTGGTGGTGCTTATATAGCCCACATTATGCCTGTAACCAAGCGTGGTAGATGTGCTATAAGTGTATTTTTTATTCTGCGGCAATGCCGAATTGAAGTTGAACCCTCCGCTTATATTCCAGTTGCCATTGATGTTGTCGGGCTGGCTTGTGGTGACACCGGTAGCCTCGTCATAGGTCATCTTGCGCTCTATGCTGTTGAGAGTGTATCCAAAGCGCATATTGGCGCTGATGGTGCGCTGCTTGTCGGGGTTGTTGGTTGTGAAATCGGCGTTCATATTGTTATTGAACGAAGGCTTAAGCCCCGGGTTACCCTTTGTAATGTTCAAGGGATTGGAGTCATCGGTAATGTCGAGCATATCGGTCATAGAGGGCTGCGACATAGAACCACGATACCTCACTCTGAGGCTGGTGGTTTTGGACCAACGATAGCGGAAATGTATGTTGGGCGACACATTGTGCACGGTGCGCTTAACCTTGGTATCGAGGCCCAGGTACTTGTACTCCATCTCGGTTTGCACGGGTTGCCACGACACACCTGCGCTTAGGTTGGCCTTGGATGTTATGTATCGCAACATAATCTGCGCATCGTGGCGCATATTGCGATACACAGAGTAGCGACTCTGGTCCTTGTCGAAATACTGCTCGTAGTCCTCGGGCAGAATAGGCTTGCCGTAGTGGTGGTTCATATACATCTCGTAACTATCGAGATTGTCGAACACATAGGTCGAACGGTCGCTGTTCTGGTAGCTGTAATTGAAACTGTAGTTCAGTTGCAGGAACAGGTTTTTAAGAAGGGGCTCGGTGTAGCTGCCGCGTAGCGAATAGCTCCAGTTCTTGTTGGGGGTTGTGGAGTAACGTTTTCTATCGGTTATTCTGCCGGCATCGGTGGAGCGGTAATAATTGACATCGTTCAGTGAGTACGAATCGCTTTCGCTTTGGCTGTACGACACATTTCCACGGAAGGTGACATTGCGCCCGGGCTTTTCGAGACGACGGTTAAGCATAAGGCTGGCATTTACCGAGCGGCTGTCGGAAAGGCCGAGGCTCTCGCTGCTATTGCGGTTAATGGCAATCTCCTCGAACTCGGGCAGCACCTCGCCAAACTCATCCTTGGGGTAATCACCGTAGTCAAAAGGATTCTCGTCGAACATTGCCGAAAGGCTCCTTGAATAGTTCTCGTTCTTTGAATAAGAGATTGCCGGCTGGAAGATGAGGCGTGTCATTGTATCGGGTTTCCACTCTAAACGGAAATTGGCATTCAAGCCCAAAGTGTGCCCAAAACGAGTGCTGTTACTGTTGCTGAACTGGTTCTTGGCACCGCCCACCATAAAACGCTCACTCGAGGTGTAGCTCCTTGAGTCGCTGTTGTTATGGTTAAAGCGCACATTTCCGCCAAACTGCACGGTGTCGTTGCCTGTAGCGAAATTAAAGCCACCCGTCTTGGCATTATTGAGACCGCCGCCACGACCACCGCCCGACATACCGCGGTCATTGGTGTTATTGGCCGACAGGATGAGAGTGTAACGCTGCGTATCGGTAAAATAGTTGGCCATTCCTTTGGCACTGTAACGTTCCTTGGTACCATAACCCAAATCGGCATTGGCAAAGATACCCTCCTCCACGTCGCGGCGCATCTGCAGGTCGAGCACAGTTTCCTCCTCGCCGTCATCAATGCCTGTTATGCGGGCGAAATCGCTCTTTTTGTCATAGAATTTAACCCTATCGACAACATCCACGGGAATATTCTTCAGTGCCATATCCTTGTCGGTGCCAAAGAAATCCTTGCCTTTCATAAGAATACGCGACACCGTTTTGCCGTTTATCTTTATGGTGCCATCGTCGCTTATCTCCACACCGGGGTATTTTTTTATCAACTCCTCGAGCATTGAGCCGGCAGGCACGCGGAAGGCTGCGGTATTATAGACCGTGGTATCTTCGGACACCGTGATGGGTGGCACTTCGGCCGTAACCTCGGCACCTTTTAGAAGAACCACGTCGGGGTTAAGAGCGAGCTTGCCTATATTGGTATTCTTGCCCTCGGCAATGGTCACCTTTTTGTCGGCCGTGAGATAGCCCACATATGTTGCACGCAAAATATACGAACCCACAGGGGCCACAAGCGAAAAACCGCCGTGCACATCGGTGGCTACACCCGATTTGTAAACGGTATCGGGGAGAGCAAGCAGCTGCAAGGCCGCAGTCTGCAGGGATTCGCCCGTGTCGGCAGCGGTAACCACACCGCTCAGCGTTCCCTTTTTCACCTGTTCTTGCGCAGCCACGGCAAGAACCAATATCGAAAGGATGAATGTAGATAGGTATCTCATAGTTTTGTAAAATATTTGCGTACTTTTTCTTTGACTCTGAAAAGATTGTTTGGTTTAATAAAAAAATACATTTTTATCTGCTTTTAATATAAAGGCATAAGTGCGTGTCAAGCGTAAAAATAGAGAATTATTTACATAAACCCAAAGCGTTACTGAAAATAAGAAACAAATACTTAAATTTGCAGCAAAAGAAACGTGCGAAATGAACCGGCCAATTGAACTATTATCAAAAATTACAGGACAACCGGCAGACAAGGAGTTCGGCCGCCAAATAGCACAAGCTATGCAGGCTGCGTTTGGCGACAAGACCGGCGAAGAGGAATATACCGCCGCAGGCATCATATGTGCGCTCTTTCTCTCGGCTATTCTTGCAGAATTCCCCACAATGAAACTGCACACATACGTAAAGAACTACCGCGATGGCAACAAGCCGTTTTCATTCGACTGCAAAAGCTATGACAAGATAGCCGACGCCATCGGCAGCTATCGTTTATTGTTAATAAACAAAGATATGCAATACACCCGTCGCGAAATCACCAAACAGGATTTATTGGAATCTTTAGATTTTTTCACAAACCGTTAACACTGCATCAAGTGCAAAAATTTTGCATAATCAAATAAAATGATTATGTTTGCACGATTATACAATTCGTTCACTAACCTAAATACAAACATATAAAACTATGAGAAAAATACTTTACCTCTTATTACCCATAGCACTTATTGCTATATCTATATCTTCGTGCAGCAGCAGTGACGACACGGCCTTTAACCCATACCTTGAACAAGAGAAAAGCCCGTTCTATCCCAATGAGATAATCATTGAAAAACAGAGTGGTAAAAGGGAAATTTCGGAAAAATGGACATTCGAGTACAATAGCAATAGAACCATTAGCGCATATACTCACGAAACAACCACAAAACAGCAGAAAGAGGGATACATAGAAACCACCGTGGAAAAAGAGAGCGGCAACCTCTCCTATTATCCCAACGGCAACATCGCAAACGTAATCAATGCCGAAAAAGAGATATTCGGATACGACTACCAAAAATATAACAAAGAAAGAATCATTGAAAATATACAATGCACCGAGGGCCGCATCACGACCATTGAGCGTATGATTGACAGCTATAACAAGGATGGTGTGAAAACAAGCTCTACCACCACAAACAGAACTTTCGAATATGCAGATGAGTTTTGTGTAGCCAGCACATACACCGATAAAGACAACGCCGCCGGGCAAATCACCCACACATATACATACAACTGGGATGGCGACTGCAAGCTCACAAGCATAGACATTGACGAAAAAGACGGCAGCCTGAGAACCCTAAAGGCATACAGCTACACATATGGTAAATTGGGCACCAACCACGTGTTCCAGACAAATGCATTCCTGTACAACCATATGCCTCAGATATATGCTGCCATGGGGTATTTTGGCAAGGACTGCCCATACACTTTGTACCAGGAGGAGCAGTCGTTCAGATTGCTTATAGATGGCAAATGGGAAGAGGATTATTCTGCCGACAGCAAAATATTCACACTCATACACAACGGTGCCAACGAGTTTAAGTACGACGTAACATCGGATATATACAACACTAACTACGATATAAAGTTCATTAAGTAAAACTGTATGAGCAAAAAATATAAAGACCGTAGCGACACCGACATCATAGGGGAGCTCATAAGCAGCAACCCCGATGCCGGCTTGGTCGATTATTTCTTTTTTGATTTTTGCAAGAAATTGCTTAAGGACATATCAGTAATCACCCGCCACGACGACAATTACAAAGCCTTGGTAGGTGAATTTTACGAATATCTGAGCGACAACAATTGGAAAGTACTGCGCCAATACCAGGGCAGAAACAATGCCACGCTTATATACTACCTCTCATATTGCGCCAACAACCATTTCATAGCTCTCAAAAACATAAAAAACAAATTCGTAGAGAACCCCGATTATGAATTTGTTGATATATGTGACGAGATTGACGATGAGAAGGAGTTGCTGTGCAAGGCTGTGGCACAAGCATACGGTATGCTCAAAGAGAATCATCAAAAAACTCTTGAGTACCTTGTTATTAAAGGACAAAGCACCTTGGAGGCAGCCGACACCCTGTGGCAATACACCAAGCACAAGGATACCGACTGGCGCACACTACCCACAAAAAAAGTGCAAGACACGCTTGCAGCAAGCAAAAGGAATGCTTGTAACCAACTTTTCAACACAACCAACAAGGTTATAGAAAAATTAAGAAGCTGCGATATCGCAAACTAACCAACCATAAAGTTAAAAAGCACCCCGGCCTATTATGACCGGGGTGCTTTTTGCAAACAAGCGAAACATAAAGTTTACTCTAATGTTTTAATTATTCCAGATATTTATCTATTCCGTTCTCAATCCTTATTCTGCCGGTAGCGCTGTTGCTCTCTCTCAATGCTATATTGTGGCTCCTGAGTTCATCGTCGAACTTGCTTTCCGTTTCTTTGTGCCATATGTGGTACTCTATGCAACTGAATTTTATAGTGCGCTTCTTAACGCCGAGAGCACGGATACGCGCCGACAAATCGGTATCTTCACTTCCATAGCCAACCATATCGCCATCGTATCCGTTAACGGCATAGAGGTCGTCGCGCCAGAATGACATATTGCAACCGCGGTCGAGTTTATACAAGCGGTACTTGTAGAAATATTTGGTGAGCCAAGGAATGCGCATTGCGTTAAACTTGCGTATGACGCCGCAGGTAAAGGGCGATAGTTTGTAAATCTTGCGCTGTATGAGTTTCTTAGTAAAAGGCTCGGTGAGTTTTGCACGCGAACCGCTTATGTAATAGCCACGCTCGGCGTGACGTATATGGTCCTCAACAAAATGTGTATCCATAATAATATCTTGCGCTATCTGTATTATATAGTCGGATGTGCATTTTGCAAAAGCCTTATTGCATATTGTTGCAACACGGAATCCTTTATCCTCCTGCCACACGTGTATAAGTTTATATGGCAATTGGGGGCGCATTCTGTCAATCAATTGGCGCGTTTCATCGCGAGAGCCATCATCGGCAACAACAACTTCGTTGGGCAGTACGGTTTGGTTGGCAATGCTCAACAAGCAGAGCTCCAGTGCCTGGGGCCAATTGTAGGTGGCAAGCACCACGCTTGTGGTTATGTTTTTCATAGCTGTTTACTTAAAATTGTTTATAAATTCCACTACCCTGTCGGCATCCTCGATAGATATTGCCGGGCCTATGGGCAGACTGAGTTCGCGAGCGTGAATAGCCTCGGTAATGGGCAACGACACGTCATTCCACTCCTTGTAGCAGGCCTGTTTATGAGGCGGTATGGGGTAATGTATTATTGTCTGCACACCGTTTTCCAGGAGATAGTCTTGCAGTTCGTCGCGGCGCTCGCATAAAACAGGGAACAGGTGGAACACATTCTGCTCTTCGGGCAATGTAACGGGCATAGTTATAAGAGGATTCTTTATACCTTTTATATAACGACCTGCAATGGCCTTGCGCGCATTGTTGGCATCGACAAGGTGATGCAGTTTCACATTGAGCACGGCTGCCTGTATCTCGTCGAGACGGCTGTTGCGCCCTGTATATTCAAACACATATTTCTTGCTCGAACCATAGTTGGCAAGCGTTCTCACCACGCGAGCCAGCTCGCTGTCGTTGGTTGTCACGGCACCTCCATCGCCCAATGCACCAAGATTCTTGCCGGGATAGAAACTGTGACCGGCCGCATCGCCCAACGAGCCTGTAATGCGGCCATCGGGTGTCTGGCAACCGTGTGCCTGCGCATTATCCTCTATGAGTTTGAGGTTGTATTTTTTGCACAAATAGGCTATCTTTTCGGTCCACGCCAAACGGCCATAAAGATGCACTATTGTTATGGCGCGCGTACGTGGGGTGATAGCCTCTTCTATGAGACTGTCGTCTATCTGCAACGTATCGATGTTTGGTTCCACCAACACAGGCACCAAGCCGTTCTCGGTTATTGCAAGGATAGTTGCTATATATGTATTGGCCGGTACAATGACCTCGTCGCCGGGCTTCATAACACCCATTTCAATATAGGCCCTGAAAATCCATATAAGAGCATCGAGACCGTTGGCGCAACCTATAGTATGTTTTGCACCTATGAACTGAGAGTAGTTTTTCTCGAACTCCTCATTTTCGGGACCTTGCAAATACCAGCCGCTCTTCACTACGCGTGCCACGGCCTCGTTTATTTCCGCTTCGTACAAAGCGGTTACATCCTTAAGAGAAAGAAAAGGTATCATATTCTGTTTATTTGTTATTCGCAATCTTGCTCGTTCTGCTCCAACCATTTGGCATATCCAACACCCTCCCAAGGCATATTTCTTTCAAAATTATATTGCCAGGGATAGTGGCGTTTCTTTGTCTCGGCATTGAATATGGGAGCTTTTCTTATATCGCAAAGCCTTTTTGCCGGGCTGCCGCCTATGAAAGAGTAATCTTCGAATGTACCACCCGCTGTGGAGTGGGCTGCAACCATACAATTACGCCCTATGACACAGCCGGGGAGCAGAACACACGATGTTGTCACCTGTGAATAATCGCCTATGGTTACACCGGCTATGGTGTTTGACGGGGGTGTGGGATCGTTTGTGAGAACGGTGAAGGGCGATATAAACACATAGCTGCCTATTTTTGCACCCTGCCCCACATTTACATAGCTGTGCATTCTCACATAATCACCAATTTCGCAAAACCCCTGGATATCCACGTATGAACCTATCGAGCAGTTTCTGCCGGCAATGGTATTCTCGCGCACCGTTGCCCGATGCCCTGTTTGCAGATTATCGCCAAACGTACTGCCGGCATAGAATATTGTGTGGCTCCTTATGAGCGAGCCTGCGCCTATCTTCAAAGGGGGATTTTCGTACGAAAGATTGTTGTAATAATCGTTCAATGGCTCGCCCAACACACAATTATTGGATATTATGGTATTGGAGCCTATCTCCACGTTATCATAAATAATGGTGTCGTCACCTATCTTTACCCCCTCACCAATCTTAACGTTCTTGCCTATATGTACGTTTCTGCCGGTAAATTTCATATTATATCAAATTGTTCCGTTATCAACATTTATGTTTTGCCCTGTAATGGATGCTGCCTTTTCCGACAGCAGAAAGGCCACCGTTTCGGCAACCGATGCTACGCTTGTAGCAGCCTTAAGCGACGTGCGTTTGTAGATGCGGTCCTTTTGGTCATCTGTGAGGGTGGAGCTCATTGCGGTCTCCATAAAACCGGGCACCACCACATTGCTGCGTATTCCCAGAGCACCCCACTCGCGGGCAGTGTTTTTGGAGAAAGCCTCGAGTGCTCCCTTTGAGGAGGCATACATAGCAAGCCCCTTGTAGCCCGTGTGTGCGCTTATCGACGATATGTGCACTATGCTACCCTTGTTCTTGTGGAGCAGCATATGTCTTATGGCATATTTTGTCAGCATCATAGGAGTGAACACGTTTACGGCGTACATCTCCTCCAAGCGTTCCAAATTGAGGTTTGTTATTATATCGTCGTAGGCCATTGCGGCATTGTTCACAAAGCCGTCGAGCTGCACCTTGTTGGTTATAAACTCCTTGAAAACGGTTTCCCGCACATTGCCCGATGATGCGAGGTCGATGCTTTTGAAAAACAGCCTGCCTGCATAGGAGGTTTCGAGTTCCTTGAATTCGGCAGTGTAGGAACGTGCTACACCATACACCGTGTGCCCTTGTGTAAGAAGCACTTTGCATATCTCCAGGCCCACTCCACGTGAGCAGCCGGTAACCAATATATTCATAATCGTTTTATTTTTCCTGTACGTGTGAGAGTGAATTCTTCAACAAATATAATTTTACGGGGTATCTTAAAGTCCTGTAATTTGTCGCGTAACGACTTGCGTATATCCACATCGGTAACCGCAGAACCATCTTCGCGCAACACCTCGGCCACCACAATATTACCAAGCACAGAATTGGGCTTGCCATATACAAGCGACTGGCGCACACCGTCAATGGCATCTATCGCCTCCTCAACCTCAGAGGGATTTACCTTGTAACCACCCACGTTTATGAGTTCGTTCTTGCGACTTTTGAACCTGAAACAGCCGTTAGCCTCATCAACCCATTCGATGAGGTCGCCCGAGTGGTAAAACTCGCCATCGAGTTTGAAGCTGTCGGACCTGCCAAGCAGGGAATGGTGGATGAGCAGTTCCTCATCGACCACACAAAATTTGTCTCGCAAGCCTGTGGGCAACTGAAAGCAATCGCCTTTGGCAGCGAACAACGAACCCGCCTCGGTTGATGCATATACGTTGTTTATTTTGGCGTTGGGGAATATCAAACGTATGTTATCATATAGTTGCGTGCCCGATTTCTCTCCACCCAATGTCACACGCCTCACATTCAGGTATGGCTGTTCATAGGGCAGCAACAACCTGTAGAACGTGGGCGTGGCCGATATATGCGTTACACCGTGTGCCGCAATGTTACGGTAAACATCGTTGCGTTGCAAGTTAAACACATTAACAAGGGTGTTTTTGTTGGCAAAGGCCTGAAAGAATACTTGCAGGCCGGCCATATGAGTGGGGTTATAGGCATAGGCCCATATATCGTCGGTATGCCCCCGGCTCACCCTGACGGCACGCGTGAGGGTGGAAATGGAGTGAACAACCTTTTTAGGCTGCCCCGTGGTGCCCGATGTGAATATCGTTATTTCCGACGACGAATCAAGCACGGCCGCAACAAGTGCATCAACTGAGGAATATGTTGTGTCGTCGAGTTTCACAGGAACGTTCACGGCACCATTGTCAAGGCCCTCAATCTCCGATATGCTCAAATCGGAATCAAGCAGGGTTAACGGGCGGCCGGCAGCAATGGCCTTTACGAGGTTCTCGAAATAGGCAAAAAGGTCGTCTGTTTTATACAAGGGGAAATACTCCCTATGTTGGTTGATGGAATCGACCAGCATTTCATAGGAGTATTCCTTTGCGCCATTATAAAGAAATAGAGCCATTATTTCTGCAATTTCTCGTAAATCTCGCCTACGGTATTTACCAAGCCATCTTCAAAAATATCCACATCGAATTCGGCCTCGATGTTTACCGTGAGCTCGGCCAAATCGAATGATGTGAGACCAAGGTCGTCGCGCAGGTTGTCGCTGCCATTGAGCGATGCCACGGGAGCCATATCCTTGGTTGCACGAATATTGTTAATTATTTCCAATACTTTCTGTTCCATAACAATTATTTATTTTGTTGTTTTTTATACTCTAAAAATTCATCGTAATCGCGAATATAGTCCTCGGCGGTATAAACCTCTGAGGCCAGCACCAAACATATGGCACCCGAGGAGAAACCGTCGAGAGTGCGCCACATACCCGGGCCCACCTCCAATGCCTCACCGGGGCGGTTCAATGTGTAGGTGCGCTTTTCCGTGCCGTCATCGAGAGTGATATTGAAACTGCCCACTACAGCCACAACAAGTTGTTTGAGTGCTCTATGTGCGTGAGCGCCACGGCTCTCACCTGCGGGTACGTCATACAGATAATATGCCCGTTTAACATCGAACGGTGTGCCGTCGCCATTTTTTACCAAGGTTATTCTTCCTTGCAGGCAGGGCGCATTGTTCAACGGTACAATCTTGCCACCGAAATCATCATCGCAAGCACTGCAGCCTGTACCCTTTTCGGCAGAAAGGACAAATACCACCGCATTGGTTGTAAAATTACTCATCTGCCATTGCAAATCTTTGGGAATGTATAGAGCCCTGTAAGGGCGGTTCAAGTTAAACGACTTGCAGCGTTCACCATCTTCCACCTTTACTTCAAAACCGCCAGAAAGTGCAATCACAAGTTCGTCTTTTCCGCCCAAATGTTTGTTTTGCCATTTTTCGCCATCGCGAAAATCGTAAAGCCACGCACTGCTGCCTATTTCAAACGGCAGATTGGCGCCATTCTCAACAACCGATAAGTTCCCGCGCTCATCTAATATTTTGGGAAGTTCTATAAATCTCAGCTGTTCCATAAAAAACACTTGATTTATTATTTGCTAATATATAAAACCATCACGCTAAATTATAGACTTTATATTGCAAATATATCCTAAAAATAAAAATAATCAACAAGAAAAAGTAATATTTTACCTCGATTATGGCAGAATAGGAATCACTCTTTGTTGCATTTCAAAGCCATACGATATACATTTGTCTCTTTTGGTTCAAAGCCCACTGCGTGATAGAGCGCATTTGCAGCCACGCGTGCAGGCTTGGAGGTGAGCATAAGCGTTCCGCTGCCTTCGTTGGCTGCAAAATCAATAACATACTCAACCAGGCGGCGGCCATAGGCACGGCCACGCATTGCGGAATCGACCACAACATCCTCAATCCAATATTTACGCCCTGTGGGGGCAAGGTAGCTGCCAAGTGTTATCATACCCACGACCTCACCATCCACACGCAATAGAAAAAGACGCGATGCTGTACTCTCCACCATTGCTTGCAATTCGTTCATAGTAAAAGAAACGGGCGATGATGACAACTGCGCGAGCAACTTGTTTATGGGGCGGATATACTCCTCGCAAGCGGTTGTAATTTCAAATATTTCTTCTTGCATAGCCGGTTAAAGTTTTACTTTACACTTCACACCCTTAGACTCGTTCTGCACACGGTCGAGCACCGTAACCACGTATGTTACCTTGCCCTTCTCGTCGGCAGGTATCTTGTAATATGTGTTGCGTGTTATTGCCACGATGTTTGCTGCCGAGGAGAGCGATCTCTTTTGCCCCTTCACAAAACGGTACACCACATACTTGGCAGGTGCATTCATCTCGTCGTCACACTCACGGGGGAGCCACACAAGTATCTTTTCGCCATTATCTTCTATCATCTGCACACCCTTCACCTTTTTGGGCGCATCGTCGTCCATAAACGGTACAGCGGGCATAAGCGCAGGGTAGCTTTGGTAATTTTGGGCAAGGATATCGCGATAGCCGCCCACATTGTTGGCTGCCGATGCAGCATCCCACAAGCAGGAGCCCCCAACCGAGGGGTATGAGCGCTGTATATCCATCTTTTGCATCAGCTGGTGGCGTGCGGGGTTCTCTGTGTCTTTGGCCTTTACGGTGCGGTTCACATCCTGACCTATGTACAAGGGGCGCTTTGCAGCATATTTGGCCCACCACTCCACGAGTGCTTCGTAGTCGGCAGCCTTGTGGCCTATCTCCCAATAGATTTGCGGGATGCAGTAATCTACCCAGCCCTCGTCTATCCAGTAGAGCACATCGGCATTGAGGTCGTCGTAGCTTTGCAGGCCTTTGGTGCGGCTGCCCCACTCCCAACTACCCTCGTTGCGGTATATTCCAAAAGGCGAAACGCCGAATTTAACCCACGGCTTTATTGCACGCACGGTTTTGTGTATCTGCTCAATGAGGTTGTTAACATTGCTGCGGCGCCACAACGCCTTGTTCTCGTAGCCACTGGAACGGAACCACTTATCATCGTTAAAAGGCTTGCCGTTTACGGGATAGGGGTAGAAATAGTCGTCTATGTGCAGGCCATCGACATCGTAGCGGGTGACAATATCGGTTATCACCTTGCATATATGGTCGCGGTTCTCCTGCAACGAGGGGTTAAAATAGAGCTGCCCCTCGTACTCTATGAAATTGCCCGGGCGCAAGCGGCTCTGATGATTGGCCGCAACAGATTTTGTTCCTTTTGTGCGGGCGCGGTATGGGTTAATCCAGGCGTGCAGTTCCATATTGCGTTTGTGAGCCTCGGCCACCATAAAGGCAAGAGGATCCCACCCCGGGTTTTTCCCTTGCTGCCCCATCATATAACGGCTCCACGGCTCGTGGGGCGAGGGATAGAGCGCATCGCCCTCAACACGCACTTGGAATATTATGGCGTTCACGTTTACCTTCTGTAGGTTATCGAGCATTGTGGTGAGGTAGCCCTTCATTTCAGCCTCGTTCATCCCCATAAACTGCCCATTGACAGCCTGAATCCAGGCACCGCGAAATTCACGTTTGGGAGGGATATTCTCTTTGGTTTTAACTGAATGCTTACCCGTGGAGCAGGAGAGCAGCAACACGGCAAGCAGCATTGTGGTGAAAAGTCTCATTTTCTTGTAGCTATTTTTGGAAATACAGCGCGAAGATAACACTTTTCCCCTACCGCTACAAATCGGTCTCCACAATCTTTACAAAATGGTTCAACAGCAGGTGGTGTTTTAGACAAAAGAAGAGAAAGAACACCGTTTTGTCATTCTGACGACCACGGGGAGGAAGAATCTCGAGAATATTTGGAGACTCCTCACATACGTTCGGAATGACAAAAACAGTATGCGGTGTTTTAGACAAAAGAAGAGAAAGAACACCGTTTTGTCATTCTGACGACCACGAGGAGGAAGAATCTCGAGAATATTTGGAGATTCCTTACATGCGTTCGGAATGACAAAAACAGTATGCGGTGTTTTAGACAAAAGAACAGAAAGAACACAACCCGTGCTTATTCCTTCTCCTCCACCGCAAGCGGTCCCCTCCAAGAGGAGGAGTATATTACTTTTGTTATCTGTACCCTGCTATCTATACTCTATTATCTTTGCAAAATGGTTCCAGCCTGCTGTCTTTTGATACGTAGCCTTTGCACCGCGCGGTACGTAAAGGGTGCAGTTACCCGCAACGCTGCCGAAAGTACTCCAATCCACCGCAAACAGTTTGTCGGCAGGAATGCGCGATACAATTTTTGTGAGTTTGCCGCAACCGTCGAACGCAAAAACGCCTATCGAGGCAACACTCTCTCCTATTGTTACCGTTGTGAGATTAGGACAGTAGTCAAAAGCCCAAGCACCTATGTAGGTAACCTTGTCGGGGATTACCAGCGTGCTGTAACCACAATTCGACAATGCAGCCTCACCTATGTAGGTTACGTTTTCGGGAATATCTATCTCTATTAGTTTCTCGCACCACTGGAAGGCGTAATCACCAATATGCGTAAGCCCCTGTGGCAATTTTATTCTATAGAAGGGGCAATGGTGGAATGCATAATCGCCAATATATGTAACACTCTCGGGAATATCGATGCTGCCCAGTCTGAACTGTCCGGCAAATGCGTACCCCGCTATTTTAGTGATTCCCTGCGGTATTTTGCTGTTGCTGCAACCGGCAATGAACGTGTTTGTCGCAGTCTCTATTATAGCGTTGCACCCCTCGCGGCTGTCGTAATAGGGATTGGCTGCATCTACCACAACCCTCTCTAAATATATACAATTATCCAATATTCCATAGCCTATCCATTTAACGCTCGCGGGTATAAACAAGGTACCCTCAAAAGGGTTGCGCGACAGCGCAAAGTTACCTATGCTGTCTATTCCGTTTTCTATCTTAATAGAGCTTATGGTGTTTACACTCAAGGCATCTTGGGCAAAGGCGGTTACTTTGAGGGTGCGCCCGCGATGTGTAACCTCGGCAGGAAATACAATGGCACCTGTGTATTCATCTTTATATTCATTGTAATCTTTCCCCTTGTAGGTAATTTCCACGGTGCGTGCATCGTGGTCGGTAATGCGGTAGAACACGCCGTTTTCTTCAAATTTCTCGGGAATCTGCCCTGTTTCCCACGCAATATAATTTTTGCAAGCGTTATATGCCTGCAGGGCAAATGGCGCAAGCAGAGATGTTGCCACTGCAATTATGGTGGCGATAACCGCAACTCTCTTTACCGTTGTGCTGCGCAGGGCGCTGAAGATTTCATCGACACTCTGGTAGCGTTTCTCCTTTTGTGGTTGCAGGCAGCGCTCTTTAATTTTCTTCGCATAGCGGGGCAGTGAAGTGCCGCTGTTCTTCTCTATGTATTCAAGCAACGCACCAATGGAGTATATGTCAGTGCTTGCGTTTATCTCCTTTGCATCGCTGCTTTGTGCTTCGGGAGCCGAAAAACCGACAGTGTGGCCACGGGTATTGTTATTATAGTTGCTAAGGCAGAATCCCAAATCGATAATCTTGATGTCGTTGCTTGCCTGGGCGAAAAGAATGTTGTTGGGGCTTATGTCGAGGTGCACTATGTTGTTGCTGTGCAGCGTTTTCAGTGCCTTGCACAGTTGCAAAAGAAACTTTTTTATGTTGCTCTTTGTGAAATATTCCGGCTCTTTTCCTATCTTTTCTTTAAGCGTGCGGCCCTGTATATATTCCATTAGGATGTAGAGCCCGTCTGCATCGTCTTTTATGCCATAGTACTCCACAATATATGGGCTTATGATATTTTTGCCCGCATCATACTCCTTGAAAAAGGCATCGCGGTAGCACATGTCGTTGTAAAACTCCGGGCGTAGCTTTTTCATAAAGTATAGCTTGCCGCCTATGCTCCTGCGGTACGTAAATGCCGTGGAGCTCTCTGTGTCAAGTATTTCTATTTTGTCTGTGTTTTCAGTTTCCTCTATTATCCCCGATGTAAACATTTCTTTTTTATATTTGTTTGAATTTAACTCCGTTTATTCTCCCGCATACATAGTTTATGGGTGGGTTATTCTCGTGAATGAGGCAGCGCAGTATAAGCGGCTCGCCGTCTACAATCTGTTCGCAAAAGAAGGTGTCGTCAACCGACAGTTTGCTGTTAAGGCTCTCCTTTACCTTGAAAAGCCCCATACCCTCGTACTCTATGGTTACACGGCGGTCGGGGTGCCACATAAGCATTATTCTATCGCCTTGTTGCAGCAATGCGGTCTGCAAACTTGGGCTCAATATGAAATCGCTTTGTATTGCGCCCGGCTGCTTGTAGTTCTCTTCAAACGATTTGAAATCGATGTGCCCGACATACTGCGCCAGCGCATCGAGCGTAAAACGAAAAGGTTTGGTCTTTCTCTTCTCTCCCAGGTAGCCCCAGAAGCGTTTTAACGTGCTTTCCGACACGTAGTGCTTTGTCTTGTCCAATATGCGCATTGACAGATAGGCAAAGTCGCGCGGCCCGCACATTTTGCGGCCTGCAACAACTTCCACTTTCTCTCGCAGCGCATTGTTAATATCCACTTCTTCCTCTTTCATATTGTTTGGTGACAAATGTCACAATTTATAGCAAAGATAAGTATAATATGGTTCCGATAAAAATATCGAATATAAAAAAGTAATCGCCTTTTTTATTGGTTTTCTGCACGACACGAAACCAAAATATCTACCCGCTCGCTGTTACCATCATTGTAAGAGAAACACTCATCGGTAGTAACATCAATATCGGAAAGCGAGAGATTACAGTATGTCCTCACGCCCTCGTTCACCTCTATGTCGATGGTATAGCGGTTTATTTAGATTTACTCAGGCAGGTTCCACAATAATGCCATAGGTTGTTTCTATAACGCTGCCAAACTACGCATCCTTGCCATCAACCTCGTATATTACCATCGCAGTCCAGTTCTGCCAAGCCGCATTGCCGGGGTTGGGATAGTCGGCAGTATACTTGACGTCTCTAACCACAATCCTGCCCTCCTGCTCGCGGAGAAAGGTGTTTATCTGTTTCTCGAATTTATCTATGTCAGGGGTTTTGTCCCTGAATAATTTTATTTGTACCATATACGTTTTTGAATCTTATTTCAAATCGATCATTAGCGTTATGATGATAATATACCTTATTTTTGAACAGAATGACAAAAAACGGATTTATTAGCACGTAACAGTCTAATGACCGATTTAGAGTTATTGAACAGAATTAAAAAATATTACATACTATATGCACCAAACTCATCGACAAGCATTCTGCAGCAATAGTTCAGTTTTTCTAAATAGATAGTTTTCAGAAGTTCCTCCAACTCCCTCTCTTTCATCTGTGCAATGGGTTTGATTGTTTTAACCTTATAACTAAGGACAATCTTCGTGCCGTTCTTTCCAAGGGCTGCATCATTAGGGAGCAGAATAGTATTGCTCTGCAGATGGTTTCGCCATTTGTTTGCCAATTCCACGTTGCGTTCTATGTGAAGTTGCAAAGTATAATCCTTCCCGCTTAACATCTTTGAGGTATTGACCGGTATCCATTCCCAATGAGCGGTTTCCCACTCGTTGCCAAGTCGAACCTGCAGGTATCCTTTAGCACTTACCCCTCGGTGCCCTGCCGTCCATTGAACACCGTTATACTTCGCAAGCTCTTTCTTCCAGTGCTTGTTCAGCAGTTCTATGGTGTATTCTTCAAAATTGCCGAAAGCCAATTGCTCTATTTTTTTAAGCAACTTTTTGACAATAGCGTACAGATTTTCCACAACAGACATATCCATATCGCAGCCATTGGCAACATCTTCACGCATTTGGTGTCTCACTTTTGCCACCTCATCACGGAGTGCATACAATTGTTCGCAATCCTCTTCGCTCAATTTTTTAAGATTGCAATGACCTACCATAATGCGACACAGGAAGTGCATTTTCTGTGTGTCGGAATCGTCCTCTGCGAACATATCTTTTTCAAGGGACTCTACATAGGTGCGAACCACACTTGTCAAGGATTCGGGATAGATTCGTGCCTCGAGAATCTCGCTCTTCAACCAATTTACGATGTCGCTGTTGTATGCAAGTGGCACAAAACGGAGGCCGATGTTAACGGAATCTTCGCCGTTTCCACCATAACTATGTGCGTCAACCTCCTTGCTGCCGTCGCCCGTCATATAGAACACCCATACGTTGTCCACAGCAATACCTTCGTCCTCTTTCATATGTTTGATGTAACGGGAAATCTGGTTTGGCTGGTCGGGAGCATCATAGATTTTGTTTTCCACAATAATAGCTATGCGCCGTCCACCGGCTGTAAAAGTGATGAGTCCGTCAATGAAACTGTTTGTCGTGTCGTTCTTGTATCGGGGATTGAAGAGAATCTTCACATCCGACTTGTTCTGATAATGAATCATCTTGTCGCGCCCCTTGGCAAATCTGTTCAAGAAACTGTTGAGCAACACATATCTTCCTGAAGCATCTTGATAGCGCATCAATGCCAAGAACATCTTGGTATGGTCGTTTTCGCTCATCTTATATGCCGTAAAGAGATTGTAGGGATTTTGGCGGTGGGCCACTCTTTTTCTGAAACCTTCAATGGCTTCAGCCACATTCTTAATCTCTTGTACTGTGCATTTTTTCATAGCCTACTTATTATTTATACAACTTATTGTAATATTATCTAATTGGGTAATATATGGGTTCGCGTCACAATATCCCTAATTTCTTTTTTAGAATTTCACTCAACATTTGTTCACGATCGCTAAAGAAAGTATCGAAATCACCTATTTCGGTACTGAAATTTGCAGGCAAAAGATATTCAGCCTTCTCTTTCGAGGACTTTCCGTACCACCAATCACTGAGGGGCATATCAATCTTGCTTCGATTTTCATCATAACCTAACAACTGCAGATTGGGTATTGTATCATAACGTTTATCATCTCATAATTATATTCATTAGTGGTTTTGTTGCATATAATATAGTAACGCCGGGCTAAAAATTCAAAAACAGGGGTAACTTTTTTTCAACAAGCCACTCGTAAATCCCCGTGGCTGCCCTATGCGAGGCAGCCTCAGTATATAAATCGGCTCCTATTTCTTTGCTTTGTTGCCGGTGTGCAAATAATTTGTCGCACCATTATTACAAAGAAAATGGAAATATTTTAGATCACATCGGTTCATTTTGGTTCATTTATATCACCATTGCGCATTTGTCTGAAATTTTTGAAAAAGTTACGATATTATGTATATATTGAGCCGCGACGAAATTTATAGCCGTTGATAAAAATAAGATGCCGGTGTTCGACAAACAAGCGGGCGAAGAGGAGGAACTGCATAAACGCTTGCCGGATGCAAAGTTGAGTGGCGAGGAGCCCGAAGAGGCTCATAGACTTTCAGCCTCGTTTTTTTGTTGCCCGAGAACTTTCTTGATAGCAGCCTACACACCATATCCTGCGCATACACTATTTTTTGTTAAAGGGATACAACCTTTCTGTTTTTTGTGTATTTTCGCAAGATATTATTAAAGAAGATGCAATGGAGGGAAAATTCATTACAATAAAGGGCGCGCGTGTAAACAACCTGAAGAATGTGGATGTGGAGATACCACGCGGGAAGTTGGTGGTTATAACCGGCCTTTCGGGCTCGGGAAAATCCTCCCTTGCCTTCGACACACTCTATGCCGAAGGACAGCGCCGCTATGTGGAGTCGCTCAGCTCATACGCCCGCCAGTTCCTGGGGCAGATGAACAAGCCCGAGTGCGATTTCATTAAAGGCATCCCCCCTGCCATTGCCATAGAGCAGAAGGTGAACAACCGCAACCCGCGCTCCACCGTGGGCACAAGCACCGAGATTTACGAATACCTGAAACTGTTGTATGCACGAGTGGGAAAAACCTACTCGCCCGTGAGCGGCCGTCTTGTAAAGAAGGACAGCCCCGAGGACCTTGTTGCCTGTATGCAAAGCCGCCCCGATGGCACCCGCTTTATGCTGCTTGCCCCCATACCCAAGCGAAAGGGGCGCGATATGCAGGAGCAGTTGTCGATATACCTGCAACAGGGCTTCACACGCATATACCTTAACGGTGAGGTGGTGCGCATCGAGGATTACACCCCCAAGAAGGGTGACAAGCCCGCGTTGCTCATAGACCGCCTCTCGGTTTCAAATTCACAAGAGACAGTATCACGCCTTCTCGACTCGGCCGAAACAGCCTTCTACGAAGGCAACGGCACCTGCATTCTGCAATTTGTAGGGGAGGAGGAGCAGCACACCTTCAGCACCCGTTTCGAGGCCGACGGCATTGAGTTCGAGGAGCCCACAGAGCAGTTGTTCTCGTTCAACTCGCCTATTGGCGCCTGCCCCGACTGCGAGGGATTCGGGCGCATTGTGGGAATAGACGAGAACCTGGTGGTGCCCAACAAGACACTGAGCATATACGACGGCGCGGTATTCTGCTGGCGCGGCGAGAAGATGGGCGAGTGGAGAAAAGAGTTCTGCAAACACGCCACAAAAGACGATTTCCCAATCTTTGAACCATACTACAACCTCACACAGGAACAAAAAGATTACCTATGGCACACCGGCCCCTGGATTGAAGAGTACCAGGAGAGCATATGTATAGACAATTTTTTCAAGATGGTGCAGGCCAACCAATACAAGATACAGTACCGCGTGATGCTTGCACGCTACCGCGGAAAGCCCATCTGCCCCACCTGCCACGGCACACGCCTCAAGAAAGAGGCTACATATGTGAAGGTGGGTGGCGCAAGCATCACCGAGCTGATAGAGATGCCAATTGACCGTTTGAAGATATTCTTCGACAATTTGCAACTCGACGAGCAGGACAGCACCATTGCAGCGCGCATACTCACCGAGATAAAGAGCCGCATAGAGTGCCTTTGCGATGTGGGGCTCAGCTACCTCACACTAAACCGCTTGAGCAACACCCTGTCGGGCGGAGAGAGCCAGCGCATAAACCTTGTAACCTCGCTTGGCAGCGCCCTTGTGGGCTCGCTGTATATACTCGACGAGCCAAGCATTGGCCTGCACAGCCGCGACACGGAACGCCTTATAAAAGTACTCTATCGCTTGCGCGACCTCGGTAACACCGTGGTGGTGGTGGAGCACGACGAGGAGATAATACGCGCCGCCGACTACATAATAGATGTGGGCCCAAAGGCAGGCTCATACGGCGGTAACATTGTGTATAAAGGCAATATGAGCGACTTGGCCCCGGGCAGTAACAGCTACACGGTGAAATACCTGTTGGGCGAGGAGACCATAGACACCCCCACCCACCGTCGCAAGTGGAACAACAGCATACTTATAAAAGGAGCCCGCGAGAATAACCTGAAAGGCATTGATGTAAAGATACCTCTTAACGTACTTACCGTGGTGAGCGGCGTGAGCGGCTCGGGCAAATCAACGCTTGTACGCGACATTCTCTACCGCTCGCTCAAACGCCACTTTGGCGAGGTGACCGATGCACCCGGGCAATGCGTGGCTGTGGAAGGCTCGCTGTCGCAGATTACAGGCGTGGAGTTTGTGGACCAGAACCCAATAGGAAAATCGTCGCGCTCGAATGCCGTGACATACCTTAAGGTATATGACGACATACGCCACCTGTTTGCACAGCAACCGCTTGCCAAGCAATTAGGCTTTGGCGCAGGCCATTTCTCGTTCAATGCCGACGGAGGCCGTTGCGAGGAGTGCAAGGGTGAGGGAGTGATAACCGTGTCTATGCAGTTTATGGCCGACCTGCAGCTTGTGTGCGAGGCGTGCCACGGCAAGCGTTTCAAGAAGGAGGTGCTCGATGTGAAATTCCAAGGCAAGAGCATACACGATATATTGGAAATGACCGTGGGCGATGCCATTAACTTTTTCCAGGAACACGGAGAGAAGCGCATTGCCGAAAATCTGCAACCGCTGCAGGATGTGGGGCTTGCCTACATAAAGTTAGGGCAGTCGTCATCTACCCTGTCGGGCGGAGAGAACCAGCGCGTGAAGCTCGCCTACTACCTGAGCCGCCAGACCGACAAGCCCACCCTATTCATATTCGACGAGCCCACCACAGGCCTCCATTTCCACGACATAAAGAAACTGCTAAACTCATTTGAGCGCCTCATAGCCCGCGGCCACTCGCTTGTGATAATAGAGCACAATATGGACATAATAAAATGCGCCGACCACATAATAGACTTGGGCCCCGAAGGTGGCGAAAACGGTGGCGAGCTCATTGCAGCAGGCACCCCCGAGGAGGTTGCAGCCTGCCCCGCATCGCACACAGGGCAGTTTCTAAAAGAGAAACTAAAGCAAGATTAAAAGGAAAACTAAGGAGGATTAAAGAGAACTAAAGAGAATTAATGGAAATTAAAGCAACCTTAGTAACCCTTAATCACCCTTAATAATCATTAACTGCCATCACCAACCAGCTATGACCAGCCTTATACCCAACCGAGGGAACTACCGGAATTTACTTTGCTACCGTAAAGCAGAAACCATATACGACATTACATTTTTCTTTACCAAGCAATTTCTTAATAAAGGAGACCGCACTATTGACCAAATGGTACAAGCTGCCCGTAGCGGCAAGCAGAATATTGTAGAAGGTTACACTGCCGGTGCGACATCGGCAGAAACAGAACTAAAACTATTCAATGTTGCTAAAAGCAGCCTACAGGAACTGCTTATCGATTATGAAGATTATTTGCGGACACGTGGGCATAAACGTTGGGCAGAAGATTCGGAACAGGCAAGATGCGCACAACAATTAGGTCGCGCACACAACGACACCGTTTTTTGGATGAATATTGTTAGTACTCGCGATGCTTGCACAATTGCAAACATTGCTATTATACTTATATACCAAGAAGATTATTTACTATACAAATATCTGCAGTCGGCAGGAAAACGATTTATAAACGAAGGAGGGTTTAGAGAAAAACTAACCCGCACCAGGCTGCAACAACGCTCAAAGAAAACTAAAGAAGACTAAAGCAAGATTAAAAGAAGAACTAAGGAGGGATAAAGAAAACTAAAGAGAATTAAGGGAAATTAAAGCAACCTTAATAGCCCTTAATTACCCTTAATAGCCCTTAATTACCCTTAGCAGCCCTTAGCAACCAACAATCCCATAAAAAACACCACCAAAAGCGCCGGCAGCAATAACAATAAGTATTGGACTAACCTTGTAGCGCAAGGCGGCTACAAAAGCCCCCGCAAACAGCAGCACACTCACCACAAACTGCAACGTCGATTCCGTGGGCGAGCCAAAGTTCTCCACCGTCATAAGCAGCAGGGCAGCCGAGGCTATGAGGCCCACCACGGCGGGGCGCAATGCCTTGAAAACCGATTCAACCGAGGCACTCTTGCTGTATTTCATAAAGTAACGGCTTATGGTGAGCATTATGACAAACGAAGGGAGCATCACCGCAAGCGAGGCAAGCAGGGAACCTGCCACTGCCACCGCGGGTGAGCCCGTGGCATTCATTGCCGCGGTATAACCGACGTAGGTGGCCGAGTTTATACCTATGGGGCCGGGTGTCATCTGGCTTATAGCCACTATGTCGGTAAATTCGGCACTTGTGAGCCATGCGTGACGTGTAACCACCTCGCCCTGAATAACCGACAGCATACCATAGCCACCACCAAAGGAGAAGAGGCCCACTTTTAAGAATGTATAGAAAAGTTCCAACAGGATAGTCATACCCTACCCCCTTTCACGCGCCCCCACAGGTAGCCACCTATGCCGGCAATAAGTATTATATAAATAGGAGAAACACCGAATGCCACAATGAGCAGGGCCGACAGCACGGGAATCCACACATTGGTCCACCCTATTTTGGCACTCTTTGCCACGGAGAACACAGGCGATGCAATGAGGGCCACCACAGCGGGGCGTATGCCCATAAACACATTGTTTACCACCTCGTACTCGCGGAACCTGTTGAAGAAGAGCGCTATGAGCAGTATGATGACCACCGAGGGCAACACATTGCCCACAGCAGCAGCCACCGAACCGCGCACGCCACGCAGTTTATAACCTATGAATATGGACATATTCACGGCAAGCACACCCGGGGAGGATTGCGCAATGGCCAGCAAATCCACAAAGTCGCGTTTTTCTATCCAGCGATACCTATCGACCACCTCGCGCTCTATGAGCGGAATCATCACATAGCCGCCACCTATGGTAAAAAGCCCGAGTTTGAAGAATGTGGTAAACAGTTTTATTAACTCTACACCCATAATTTACAAACCACAGAGGCTGTCGGCTAACGCCAAACAGCCTCTGGAAAAGAGAATCGTTTATTACAATTATTTTGTTTTCTCGGCAACCCAGTTGTATGCGTTGCGGAAAATCTCAATCCACGGAGTAACATCGTCGGCAATGTGGGCCGCAGGATATGTGGCACACTGCCAGGGGAATATTGCACGCTCTGGGTGAGGCATCATAGCCACGTGACGACCGTCGGCGCTTGCAAGGGCAGCCACATTGTATGACGAGCCGTTGGGGTTACCGGGGTACTCGCCGTATGCATAACGTGCTACCACGTTGTACTTATCCTCGGCATATGGAAGGTCGAACTTACCCTCGCCGTGAGCAACCCACACGCCCAAACGGCTGTTCGAAAGCGAGCCGAAGAGCACGCTGTTGTTCTCGGGCACATTCACACCCACAAACGACGATTCGAACTTATGCGAATTGTTGTGGCGCATATAGCCGCGTTGCTCGTGCTGCGGGTTTATGAGGTTGAGCTCCATCATCAGCTGGCAACCGTTACAGATACCGAGCGAGAGAGTATCCTCGCGGGCATAGAAGCGGTCGAGAGCAGCCTTGGCTGCGGGGTTGTAGAGGAAACCGCCTGCCCAACCCTTGGCCGAGCCAAGCACGTCGGAGTTGGAGAAACCACCGCAGAATACGATGAAGTTCACCTCGTCGAGAGTCTCGCGGCCGCTTATGAGGTCGGTCATTGTAACATCCTTCACATCGAACCCTGCAAGATACATTGCGTATGCCATTTCGCGCTCGCCATTGGTACCCTTCTCGCGGATGATTGCAGCACGCACGCCCGATTTCTCGCGGCGGTCGGCCGACATTCCGTAGTCGGCAAGCATACCGCTGAACTGTGCGGGGAGGCGGTAACGCAAAGGTTGGTTCTTGTAATTCTTCAAGCGCTCGTCGGCACAGCCGTTGAAGCTCTGTTTGCGGTCCATAAGGTATGAACTGTCGTACCACACATCGCGATAGTGGTCTATGTCGAACAGGCGTGTGCGTTTATCCTTTGCCACGGCAATATGGCGTTTTGTTGTGGGAACACCAATCTTCACAAAGCATATACCGGCCTCGTCGAGTACCTGCTGCACGCGGCACTTATCTTTATCGGCCACCTGAATTACCAGCGCGGGGTTCTCGGCAAAGAGCAATTTCACTATATCTTTTTCGGCAATGGCGTTGAGGTCTATCTCCATACCGCCTGTGGTGTTTGCAAAACACATTTCGAGCAGTGTGGTTATGAGACCGCCGGCCGACACGTCGTGGCCTGCGAGTATGAGCCCCTGGTTCACTAATTTCTGCACGGCATTGAATGCCTCGGCAAAATATTCGGGGTTCTGCACGGTGGGAACATCGTTACCCACACAACCCCTTGTCTGTGCAAAGGCCGAACCGCCCAAACGCAATTGGTCGAAGCTGAAGTCTATGTGATAGAAGGCGCTCTTGGGCTCGTTCACCATAACGGGCGACACCACCTTGCGCACATCGCTCACCTCGCCGCCTGCACTCACGATAACGGTACCCGGGCTCACCACCTTGGTGCCGTCGGGGTATTTCTGTGTCATCGACAATGAGTCCTTTCCTGTGGGAACGTTTATTTTGAGGTCGCAGCAGAAGCCCGACAGAGCCTCAACGCCACGATAGAGGCGTGCATCCTCACCCTCCTGTGAGCGGCAGGGCCACATCCAGTTGGCACTGAGCGAAATGCTCTTTATGCCATTTGTGAGGGGTGCAAGCACAATGTTTGTGAGTGCCTCGGAAACTGCAAGCACCGAACCCTTGGCAGGGTTGGCAAGCGCTGCCTGGGGGGCGTGACCTATTGAGGTGGCAATACCCTTGCGGCCACGGTAGTCGAGTGTAACCACACCGCAGTCGCTCAAAGGCAGCTGTATCTCGCCCTGGCACTGCTGGCGGGCAATCTTGCCCGTTACCGAACGGTCCACCTTGTTTGTGAGCCAGTCCTTGCAGGCAACAGCCTCCAAGCGCAGCACATCGGTGAGGTACTCCTCTATGTTGTTTGCATCATATTCCACATCCTTGTAGTTGCGCTCCACGGTTTTGTCAACCATATATGTTTTGGGCGACGAGCCGAACATCTGGCTCACCGAGAGGTCGAAGGGGCGTTTTCCGTCGGCCTGCTCAAAGGCAAAGCGGGCATCGCCTGTTGTTTCGCCCACAACGTACATAGGAGCACGCTCGCGGTCGGCCACACGTTTCACATACTCTATGGCATCCTCCTTAATGAGCAAGCCCATACGCTCCTGCGACTCGTTGGCAATAATCTCTTTTGCCGACAGGGTTTTGTCGCCCACGGGCAGTGCCGACATATCTATGAGACCGCCGCACTCCTCCACAAGCTCCGACAAGCAGTTCACGTGGCCTGCCGAGCCGTGGTCGTGAATGGAAACCACGGGGTTGGTATCGTCCTCGCACAATGCGCGCACCACGTTGTAGGCACGTTTCTGCATCTCGGCATTGGCACGCTGCACGGCATTAAGCTCTATACCCGAAGAGTAACGGCCTGTATCTACCGACGACACCGAACCGCCACCAAGGCCTATGCGGTAGTTATCGCCACCCATCACAATAACCTTGTTACCCTTTTCGGGAGCGCCTTTGAGGCAGTCGCGACGTGTGCCGTAGCCCACACCGCCGGCAAGCATAATAACCTTGTCGTAGCCATAGACCTCGTTGTTCTCCTTGTGCTCGAATGTGAGCACCGAACCGCAAATAAGCGGCTGACCAAACTTGTTACCGAAATCCGAAGCACCATTAGATGCCTTTATGAGAATCTGCTCGGGAGTCTGATAGAGCCACTTGCGCACGGGGAGAATATCCTCCCACTTGCGGTCGTCGTATGTGCGGGGATAAGAGGTCATATAAACAGCAGTTCCCGCAATGGGCCAAGAACCCTTGCCACCACCCATACGGTCGCGAATCTCGCCACCTGTACCTGTAGATGCACCGTTGAAGGGCTCCACTGTTGTGGGGAAGTTATGCGTTTCGGCCTTCAGTGAGATAACGGTTTCTATATCCTTTATCACAAAATAGTCGGGGATTGAGTGGTCGGCGGGTGCAAACTGCTCAACCACGGGACCGGCTGCAAAGGCCACATTGTCCTTGTAGGCCGATATTATGCTGTTGGGGTTCTCATTGGTAGTGCGCTTAATCATTGCAAAGAGCGACGAGGGCATCTCCTCGCCATCTATGATGAACGTGCCACCGAAGATTTTGTGACGGCAATGCTCCGAGTTAATCTGTGCAAAGCCAAACACCTCGCTGTCGGTGAGTTTGCGGCCAAGCTCGCCCTCCACACGGTGCAGATACTCGATTTCCTCCTTTGAGAGAGCAAGGCCCTCCTGCTCGTTGTAGCTGTCGAGGTCCTCTATGAACTCAATGGGGCGTGGTTCGATATCCACTTTGAAGATGTTCTGGTCGAGCCCCTTGTACATACGCTGCAACATAGGATCGTAATCGGCATTCTCGTCTTTCACGGCAAAGTACTCCTCGATACGAAGAATGCCTGTGAGGCCCATATTCTGGGTAATCTCAACAGCATTTGTACTCCACGGAGTAATCATTTCGCGACGCGGGCCCACGAAAAAGCCCTCAACGGCATCGCCCTCTATGAGAGTGGCCTCGCCGTATAACCAACATAGTTTTTCAACATCGTGTGCCTGCAGTGCGCAGGTGGCCTCGGTTGCAACGACCGTGTGGCCCGGAGTGCTAAAGAAATAAATCATAAGAGATTATATAATATTATATTACTTTGCGTTTGTAAACTTGTGCGAAGATACCACAAAAAACCAATTTATAGAAATCTTTGAGCAGGCTTTTTATAATAAAAAACGATATGGCACAAGTTTGCTGTCATTTGGGCGGTTTCTTAAACAACATTAACAATAAAAACAAGCGCAAACCGATAACCGTTAAGAAAAATGAGTACTTTTGCATAAGTACAACTATCTATTCACAAAACAATGGAATTTTTAACAATACTCACACTACCCTTTGTGGGAACAACATTGGGCGCGGCAATGGTGTTCCTTGTACGCGACCGCATATCGGAGATTGCAAACAAATGTATGCTGGGCTTTGCCTCGGGCGTTATGGTGGCGGCAGCCTTTTGGTCGTTGCTGCAACCTGCATTGGAGCAGAGCGGCGGCAGCAGTTTGGGAGAGGTGTGGCCCGTTATCGCAGGCTTTCTTGTGGGAATGGGTTTCCTGCTTGCGCTCGACACTTTTATACCGCACCAGCACATTGACAACGAGCTGCCCGAGGGTGTGCGATCGGCACTGCCGCGCTCGGCAAAAATGATGCTTGCCGTGGCACTGCACAACATACCCGAGGGAATGGCTGTGGGCGTGGTGCTTGCCGGCGTGGGCGAGGGCAGCACCGCACTCACCGTGGCAGGCGCATTGGCACTCTCTATAGGTATGGCAGTGCAGAACATCCCCGAGGGCGCAATCATCTCTATGCCCCTGCACAGCGAGGGCAAGAGCCGTGCAAAGGCTTTTGCAATGGGCACGCTTTCGGGGCTTGTGGAACCCGTTGCCGCGGTTGCCACTATTTTGTTCCTTGAGGACACGGCTGCCGCTATGCCGCTGCTGCTTGCATTCGCTGCCGGAGCTATGCTCTACGTGGTTATAGAGGAGCTTATCCCCTCGTCGCAGAACGGCAAACACAGTAACATCGGCACCATAGGATTTGCCTGCGGTTTTGCGCTTATGATGGTGTTCGATGCCACTATTGGATAAGATGTATAAAAATATAAAATTTTATGGCAGAAAAGGCAACCAACCCAAAGGATATTTTTATTACATTTGCCCCGCCACAACGGGTTGTAAGGGGGAAACCTTTATCTATCAACACGATAGCAAAAATAAGAAATTTTATAACAAAAACAATATATGAATTACATCCTTCTTTTCACAATGATTATCGCATCGGTGGTGCTTGTTGCAGCCGGTATGCTGATAGCAAGATGGATTTCGCCGCGCAGCTACAACAAGCAGAAGAGCGAGTCGTACGAATGCGGTATCCCCACACAGGGAGAAACCTGGGTGCACTTTAAGGCAGGTTACTACCTTTTTGCCATCCTCTTCCTTATGTTCGACATAGAGGCCGTTTTCCTCTTTCCGTGGGCCACGGTGGTGCAGGAACTTGGCATCAAAGCACTTGTGGGAGTGCTCTTTTTTATGTTCATACTAATCCTGGGCTTGGCTTATGCTTGGCGCAAAAAAGCTCTTGAATGGAAATGAAAAAGCCTTATATCAAATCTATCCCCTACGAGGAGTTCAAAGACAATGAAACCCTCGAAGCTCTCATCAAGGAACTTAACAAAGAGCGCACCAACGTGGTTGTGGGTGCGCTCGACGACCTTATAAACTGGGGACGCAGCAACTCGCTGTGGTCGCTCACGTTTGCCACCAGCTGTTGTGGCATTGAGTTTATGTCGGTGGGTGCCGCACGTTACGATTTTGCCCGTTTCGGGTTCGAGGTGACACGAAATTCACCTCGCCAGGCCGACCTCATAATGGTTGCCGGCACCATAACACACAAGATGGCACCCGTGCTCAAACGCCTTTATGACCAGATGGCGGAGCCCAAATATGTGGTGGCCGTAGGTGGTTGCGCCATAAGCGGCGGCCCCTTCAAGGGTTCGTATCACGTGGTGAACGGTGTAGATAAGATTCTGCCTGTTGATGTATATATACCAGGTTGCCCGCCCCGCCCCGAGGCTATACTCTATGGTATGATGCAGTTGCAACGCAAGGTGAAGGTTGAAAAATTCTTTGGCGACAAGAACCGCCACCAGAACCCGCGCGAGGTGCGCCGCGAGCCCATAATAGTAACAAACGCCCCCATCGACGGGTGCGAAAAAACCGATAAGTGATGGATATTACATTTATAGATAAAAAGGATGTACGCACCACGCTGCGCAAAATGCGCGAGGGCGGAATGGATTTTCTGCGCGAGCTCATTGGTATGGACTGGGGCGAAGAGGGCTTGGGCGTGATATACATATTGGAGAACAGCTGCACGCACGAGGTGGCACACCTTGCCGTGCGCACCACCGAGCGCCAAAGGCCCGCGCTGCCCACCGTGTGCGATATGTGGAAGATTGCCGAGCTGTATGAGCGCGAGGTTTACGATTTCTACGGAATACATTTTACGGGGCACCCCGATATGCGCCGTCTGTTCCTGCGCAACGACTGGGAGGGCTTTCCCCTGCGCAAGGACTACAATGCAAGCGAAGCCATAAACCCCATTCGCCTCACCAGCGAGCCACCCGAGGACCTGCAACGCTCGTACGAGATTGAGGAGGACAAGGAGTTCGCCGCCATTGCCAAACGCGAGAACTTTATGCACTTCGACGAGTATGTGATAAACATAGGCCCGCAGCACCCGGCCACCCACGGTGTACTCCGCTTCAGGCTTGCACTTGCAGGCGAGGAGATACGCAAGATTGACATTCACTGCGGTTACATACACCGCGGCATAGAGAAGCTGTGCGAGAGCAAGACCTACCCGCAGTTGCTTGCCTTCACCGACCGTCTCGACTACCTGAGCGCCCACCAGAACCGCCACGCGCTGTGTATGTGCATAGAAAAGGCTATGGGGCTGGATATTACCCCACGCGCGCAATACATACGCACCATAATGGACGAGCTGCAGCGCATAGACTCACACCTGCTTATGCTCTCCTGCGCCGCAATGGACCTGGGAGCGCTCACGGCATTTATTTACGGGTTCCGCGACCGCGAGAAGGTGCTCGACATCTTTGAGGAGGTCACAGGCGGCCGCCTTATACAGAACTATAATATAATAGGTGGCGTGCAGGCCGACATCACTGCAGGCTGGGAGGCCAAGGTTAAGGATTACTGCACCTACCAGATAGACAAGATAAAGGAGTTCGAGGACCTTTTCGTAAAGAGCATAATAACCAAGAACCGTATGATGGGTGTGGGAGTGCTCACACGCGAGGAGGCAATCTCCTATGGTGCCACAGGCTGCACGGGCCGTGCGGCAGGCTGGGCCTGCGACGTGCGCAAGCGCCACCCCTATGCACTTTACGGCGAGGTGGACTTCAAGGAGGTGCTCTACACACACGGCGACAGTTACGACCGCGTGCTTATGCGCATTGACGAGATAAAGCAGGCGGTGCACATAATAAGGCAGTTGATAGACAATATACCCGCAGGCGAGTACAAGCAAAAGACCAAGCCCATAATAAAACTGCCCGAGGGGCGGTTCAGCGCTTCGGTCGAGGGCTCGCGCGGCGAGTTTGGCGTGTTCATCGAGAGCCACGGCGACAAGAACCCCTACCGCGTGAAATTCCGCCCTATGGGCCTGCCGCTCATTGCAAGCATGCACAAGATACTCAAAGGGTGCAAGATTGCCGACCTCATAACCATTGGTGCCACACTCGACTATGTGATACCCGATATTGACCGATAAAGCAGAGAGAAAAGAAACAATATGGATTTCAGTACAATAACAACAGCCATAGACAACCTGCTGCGCACATATATGCCCGAGCAGGCGGTAATTCTTGTGGAGTGCCTTTTAATAGCACTGTGCCTGGTGCTTGCCTACGTTCTTTTTGCAATAGTAATGATATTTATGGAACGCAAGGTGTGCGCGGCCTTCCAATGCCGTGTGGGCCCTATGCGTGTGGGCTATTGGGGACTTTTACAGGTGTTTGCCGATGTGTTCAAGATGCTTATCAAGGAGATTATAAGCATTAAACGCAGCGACCACATACTATACTCCCTGGCACCATATATTGTGGTGATGAGTTCGGTGCTCACATTCAGTTGCCTCCCCTTTGCACGGGGCTTGCAGGCGCTTGACTTCAACATAGGAGTATTTTTCCTTATGGCGGCATCGTCGTTCGGCGTGCTTGGCATCCTGCTTGCGGGCTGGAGCAGCAACAACAAATTCTCAATGATTGGTGCTATGCGCAGCGGCGGCCAGATGATTAGCTACGAACTGTCGGTGGGCCTCTGTATGCTCACAATGGTGGTGCTTGGCGGCACAATGCAGATAAGCGCCATAGTGGAGAGCCAGCTCGACGGGTGGTTCATATTCAAGGGGCACATACCCGCCTGCATAGCATTTGTAATATACCTGATAGCGGGCAATGCCGAAACCAACCGCGCCCCCTTCGACCTGCCCGAGGCCGAGTCGGAACTCACCGCGGGCTACCACACCGAGTATTCGGGTATGCACTTCGGTTTCTTCTATGTGGCCGAGTTTATGAACGTGTTTATAGTTTCGGCCATAGCCTCTACCCTCTTTCTGGGTGGCTGGGCACCGCTCTACATACCCGGGCTCAATGCCGTGAACGCCGTTATGGCCTACATACCCGGCATTGTGTGGATGCTTGGCAAAACATTCTTTGTTATATGGTTGCTTATGTGGATAAGGTGGACCTTCCCACGCCTGCGCATAGACCAGGTGCTTGTGCTCGAGTGGCAGTACCTTGTGCCCATAGGCCTTGTGAACCTGTTGCTTATGACCATATGCGTGGTAATGGGCTGGACATTCTAAAATAGAGGAGATAGCAAGATGAGAAAGAAAAATATGAACAATACATATGTGGGAACGGTGTTCGGTGCCATACACTCGCTGCTCACCGGTCTAAAGGTTACTATGAAGGAGTTCTTCACCCCCAAGGTAACCGAGCAATACCCCGAAAACCGCAACACACTGCACATATCGGAGCGCCACCGCGCGCAACTGTATATGCCCACCGACGAGGATGGCAACAACCGCTGCATAGCCTGCGGGTTGTGCCAAACTGCCTGCCCCAACGGCACCATAAGCATAACCACAACCACGGTTACCGACAGCGAAACGGGCAAGAGCCGCAAGGTGCTTGCCGAGTACCACTACGACCTGGGCAGCTGCACATTCTGCCAGCTGTGCGTGAACGCCTGCCCCAAAGAGGCCATCAAGTTCAACAACAAGTTCGAGAACGCCGTTTTCGACCGCAACAAACTCATACTTAAACTGAACAAATAAAAAATAGATACAATATGGAGTTTCACACCAATCTATTCATCTTTTCGGGGCTTGCCATCTTTATGATAGTGGCCGCTGTTTTTGCCGTGGTATCGAGCAAGATTATGCGTGCCGCCACCCTGCTGCTGTTTGTGCTGTTTGGCACAGCAGGTCTCTACTTTATGCTCCACTACTCGTTCCTGGGAGCGGTGCAGATAACGGTATATGCGGGCGGCATTGTGGTGCTCTTTATATTTGCCATTCTGCTCATTGGCAAGGGTAGCATAGACATAACGCACACATCCAAGCTGCGTTACCTTGCCGGCGTGCTCACCGCTATGGCCGGTATGGCAACCACAATATACCTCATACACATAACCCCCTTTGAGGCCAACCACTTTATGAGTGCCGACGTACCTATGAAAACACTCGGCATCTCCATTATGGGAACAGGCCGTTACAACTATGTACTCCCCTTTGAAGTAATGAGCATACTGCTGCTTGCCTGCACCGTGGGAGCTATACTTATTGCACGCAAAAAATAGAAGCCCTATGATAATACCCGCACAATATTTTCTCATACTCTCGGCAGTACTCTTTTTCATAGGAGTATTCGGGTTCTTCACACGCCGCAACCTGGTGTCGTTGCTCATAAGCACCGAGCTTATGCTCAACGCAGTGGATATAAATTTTGCAGTGTTCAACGCCTACTGCCACCCGCAACTGCTCGAGGGCTATGTGTTTGCCCTCTTCGGCATTGGAATAGCCGCAGCCGAAACCGCAGTTGCCATTGCCATAATAATAAATGTATATCGCAACATCCACTCGATACACATTAAGAAACTGAGAGAACTTAAACACTGATGGTTATGGAATTTACGATACTCATACTCGCACTACCCCTGCTAAGTTTTCTCGTGCTTGCACTTGCAGGGAAATATATGCCCCACAAGGTGGCAGGTGCGGCAGGCACAGCCTCGCTTGCAGTGGTGGCACTGCTGTCGTACACCGCAGCAGCGCTCTATTTTGGCGCAGGGCGCGGAGCCGACGGCACATTTGCCACTCTTATGCCCTGCAACATAAGCTGGTTGCCGTTGGGCACCTTGAACATAGATATGGGCATACTGCTCGACCCCATTTCGGTGATGATGCTCATTGTTATAAGCACCGTGAGCCTTATGGTGCACATATACTCGTTAGGCTATATGAAGGGTGAAAAGGGTTTCCAGCGCTACTATGCCTTCCTGTCGCTGTTCACATTCTCGATGTTAGGGTTAGTGGTTGCCACCAACATATTCCAGATGTATATATTCTGGGAGCTGGTGGGCGTGTCGTCGTACCTGCTCATTGGTTTCTACTACACCAAGCCTGCGGCCATTGCAGCATCTAAAAAGGCATTTATAGTAACCCGCTTTGCCGACCTCTTCTTCCTCATAGGCATACTCATTTACGGCTACTACACACAAACTTTCACATTCACACCCACCGAGACAGCCCTTGCCGGTGCCGCCACGCTGCTGCCGTTGGCATTAGGGCTTATGTTTGTGGGCGGTGCGGGAAAGAGCGCAATGTTCCCCCTGCACATATGGTTGCCCGATGCAATGGAGGGCCCCACACCCGTTTCGGCACTCATACACGCGGCTACTATGGTGGTGGCAGGCGTATATCTTGTGGCGCGTATGTTCCCGCTGTTCATAACTTACGCACCCGAGGTGTTGCACATTGTGGCATACGTGGGAGCCTTCACGGCGCTATATGCAGCGGTGGTGGCCTGCGTGCAGACAGACATAAAACGCGTGCTTGCCTTCTCCACAATATCGCAGATAGCGTTTATGATGGTGGCATTGGGCGTGTGCACATCGGCAAACCCCAATGAAGGCGGCCTCGGTTATATGGCATCTATGTTCCACCTGTTCACTCACGCAATGTTCAAGGGGTTGCTGTTCCTGGGTGCGGGTGCCATAATACACGCCGTGCACAGCAACGAAAAGATACATATGGGAGGCCTGCGCCGCTATATGCCCATAACACACATAACATTCCTCATTGCCTGCCTTGCAATAGCCGGCATACCACCCTTCAGCGGTTTCTTCAGCAAGGACGAAATTCTTGTTGCATGCTACCACTTTTCGAGGCCTATGGGGCTGTTTATGAGTTTTGTGGCTGCGCTCACGGCATTTTATATGTTCCGCCTATATTACCTCATATTCTGGGGAAAGAGCTACTACGAGGAGCAGCTTGCACTCTACAACGCCGGCAAGTGCAGCAAGGCACCCCACAAACCCCACGAGGCACCTGCCACAATGACCGCGCCGCTCATAATACTTGCAGTCATAAGCTGCGTGGCGGGCTTCATACCCTTCGGACACTTTGTGAGCAGCAACGGTACGGAGTACAGCATACACATAAACAAGGCAGTGGCCACCACAAGCGTTGTGTTTGCACTCATAGCAATTTTCATTGCCACCATAATGTACAAGGGCGGCTACAGCCGCCTCACACGCGGTATAAACAGAAACCTGCGCGGGCTTATGGGAGCGGCATACAACCGCTTCTACATCGACGATATTTGGATTTTTGTAACAAAGAAGATTATCTTCAACTGCATAAGCAAGCCCATTGCCTGGTTCGACAAGAAGATAATCGACGGCTCGCTCGACAAACTGGCAAGCGGCACACAAAGGCTTGCAAGCCTCATACGCCCCTTGCAGAGCGGCAACGTGCAGTCCTACAGCGTGTGGTTCCTGAGCGGAGCGATAATTCTCATATTGATACTCATATATTTTGCATAAAAAGGCTCTATGAATATACTTAACCTGTTTGTCATTATTCCGCTTGCAATGTTGCTTGCTTTGTGGGCAAGCCGTAATTTGCGACAGATACGTGCGGTGATGGTTGTGGGCAGCAGCCTGCTGCTTGCCCTTTCGGCATACCTCACAATAGATTTCATAACACAGCGCAGCGGCGGCAACACCGCGGCTATGCTCTACTGCGATTCGTGGAGCTGGTATGCACCGCTCAACATATGCTACTCCATTGGCGTGGATGGCATTTCGGTGGCGATGCTGCTGCTGTCGTCGGTGATAGTGTTCACCGGCACATTCGCATCGTGGCGGTTGAAACCCCTTACCAAGGAGTTCTTCCTGTGGTACACACTGCTTGCTACGGGTGTGTATGGTTTTTTCATAAGCACCGACCTGTTTGCTATGTTTATGTTCTACGAAACCGCGCTCATACCTATGTACCTGCTCATTGGCGTGTGGGGCAGCGGCCGCAAGGAGTACTCGGCAATGAAGCTCACGCTTATGCTTATGGGCGGCTCGGCCTTCCTGCTTATGGGTATCTTGGGAATATACTTTGGCAGTGGCGCCACCACAATGAACATTAACGAGATTGCCGCATTAGACAACATAGCCCGCGAGGTGCAGTATATATTCTTCCCCCTCACGTTCATAGGATTCGGCGTGTTAGGTGCGCTGTTCCCCTTCCACACCTGGAGCCCCGACGGACACGCCTGTGCCCCCACGGCAGTCTCTATGCTACACGCCGGCGTGCTTATGAAGTTAGGTGGATATGGCTGTTTCCGCATAGCTATGTATCTGCTGCCGCAGGCTGCGCACGACCTTGCGTGGATATTCATCATACTCACCACGGTGAGCGTTGTTTATGGTGCGCTCAGCGCCATAAGCCAAACCGACCTCAAGTACATAAACGCCTACTCTTCGGTATCGCACTGCGGCCTTGTGCTCTTCGCCCTGCTTATGACCACCCGCACTGCCTGCACGGGAGCCATCTTGCAGATGCTGTCGCACGGCCTTATGACGGCACTCTTTTTTGCCATAATTGGTATGATATACGGCCGCACCCACACCCGCGATGTGCGCCAGATGCGCGGCCTTATGAAGATAATGCCCTTCCTTGCCGTGGGCTATGTGATTGCCGGCCTGGCCAACTTGGGATTGCCCGGGTTCAGCGGTTTTGTGGCCGAAATGACAATATTCGTGGGTGCCTTTGAGGCAAACGACCTGTTCCACCGCACGGTAACCATAATTGCCTGTACAAGCATAGTGATAACAGCCGTGTATATACTGCGCGTAGTGGGGCGCATACTCTACGGCGAGCCCACCAACGAGGAGCACAAGTTGCTGAGCGATGCCACCTGGGACGAGCGCTTCACCGTAATATGCCTTGTAATATGCGTGGCAGCCATAGGCATTGCGCCTATGTGGGTGAGCAACCTCATAGAGGGTGGCGTGGCCAATATCATAAATAACATACAACCATAACGAAACGTAGCCGAAACAAAACAATATGAATTACATACAATTCTTTCTTATGCGCCCCGAGGTGAGCCTTTTAGGTTTCTTCCTCATAATCTTCTTCTACGACCTCATATCGACCGACCGCACACGCCGCTATTTCCACCCCTTAGTGTGCATAGCTATGCTGCTGCACACGGTGGTGTGCTTCCGCGACACAAGCGACTTCACGCTGTTCGAGGGTATGTACCACAGCAACGCAATGATTGTGTTTGTGAAGGCTATGCTTGGCTTTGGCAGTATGATAGCCATTATGCAGGCCCACCGCTGGCTGCGCACAAGCAACACATACTACAAGCAGGGCGAGTTCTACACGCTGCTGCTGAGCACTCTTGTGGGTATGTATTTTATGATAAGCGCACGCCATTTTCTGCTGCTCTTCGTGGGCATTGAGTTAGCATCGCTGCCTATGGCCTGCCTTGTGGCATTCGACAAATACCGCCACCACTCGGCCGAGGCAGGTATCAAATATATCCTCACCTCGATGTTTGCATCGGCTATGATGCTTTATGGCATATCGTACCTCTATGGCACCTGTGGCTCGCTCTACTACAGCGAGGTGTGCAGCGGCCTCACAGCATCGCCTATGCAGATATTCGCGCTTGTGATGTTCTTTGCCGGTATGGGATTCAAGATATCGCTTGTACCGTTCCATATGTGGACCCCCGACAGCTACGAGGGAGCCCCCACGGCTGTAACCGCATACCTGTCGGTAATATCAAAGGGCGCTGCGGTGTTCACGCTCTTCACGGTGCTCACAACGGTATTTGCACCTATGGTACAGCAGTGGCAGATGATTATATACATAACCACCGTGGCCAGCATAACCATTGCCAACCTGTTTGCCATAAAGCAGCACAACCTTAAACGCTTTATGGCATATAGCAGCATATCGCAGGCGGGCTACATAATGCTTGCAGTCATAGGTGGCACGGCGCAGGGAATGAGCGCTATGGTATATTATGTGCTTGTGTATATAATTGCCAACCTTGCCGTGTTTGGCGTGATAGGTGCGGTGGAGCACCACATAAAGGACGAGGTGCGCCGCGACACACTCAAGGGCTTCTATGCCACCAACCCGCGCCTTGCGCTCATAATGACTTTGGCACTCTTCTCGCTGGCGGGCATTCCGCCGTTTACAGGCTTCTTCAGCAAGTTCTTTGTGTTTATGAGTGCCTTCAGCGCCGGTTTTGTGGTGCTGGTGTTCATAGCGCTTGTGAACACAGTTAT
Source organism: Bacteroidaceae bacterium (assembly GCA_017536765.1). GTDB lineage: Bacteria > Bacteroidota > Bacteroidia > Bacteroidales > Bacteroidaceae > HGM04593. The sequence continues at coordinate 371 of JAFXGV010000034.1, read as the reverse complement.
CTCGCTCTACTACTACCTGCTTGTGGTAAAGGCTATGTACATAGAGAGCAACGAGAGCCCTGTGCCCCGCTTCAAGAGCAGCATCATCACCCGTGCGAGCCTTGTTTTCTGCCTCATTGGCATTATTGCTTTGGGTATCTGCAGTTTCATTTACAGCGGCATAAGCGCTATGAGTTTTGGGATGTAAACAGCGTATATCAGTACAAGTGGGTGACCCAAAAGTGAAATGAGTCACCCACGTTTGTAGGGAGGTTGGATAAAAAGAGCTATTTTTAGGCTTGCGAAGCCCGAAAAAACGCAGTTTACTAAGCGTAAATGAGTATTTTTCGGGCAAGCGTAACAACAAAAGAGCCTTTTTAGTCAGCCTCTTT
>JAFXGV010000009.1 GCA_017536765.1 Bacteroidaceae bacterium | reverse complement strand
TATGATGCTGTGAATATTGCCAAAATACAAACAACTGAACTTTTAAAAGTAGCTAACATTGCTGTAGATCTTGATTTATCCAACGACAAAGATACCACTGTAGATATGCATGTAATGGGAATGATACAAGGGGCTTTTTCAAAACCTACGAACAACACTGATGACTATATTCCAACTCAAGTTATTGCCGAATATATAAAAAGCCTTGGATATGATGGCATTAGATTTAATAGTTCTATTCATTCAGGAGGAGTAAATCTTACTATATTTAATTACGAAAAATGTGAGGCCATATCCTCTCAAGATTTCAGAATAGAAAATATTAAATTAACAGCAAGAGCTGCGTTCGGTAGTGCTAACTATGATGGAGATATGTGTTACATTGTGGATAATGAACCTAAGTATTATGATTTCTCAAAGTACCCATATATTCAAGATGACAATATAATTAATAAAAACCATTAAAATAATACGAGTATATATCAGAAACAAACCGCGTAGAATACAAAAGAGAATAGCCCTCGTAGCTTAATTAGACTTGATTTTTTGTGAGTGTATAATACTATAAGTGCTCATGAACTGCTCATGATAGTGTCCATGATGGCACCAAGTAGGCACTAAGATAGAACTAAGTTGGCACCCAGTCGGCACCTAGTTGGCACCCAGTTGATATAAGGGAGTACAAGTTAGTGCATAAGTTGTGTATAAGCTAATTTAATGATACTACCATGCAAGTGACTATGCAAGTCACCATGCAAGTGCTCAACCTATCATAAAATATAGAAAAAGTGCTGTTTTTGCATATTATATGATAGGTTAAGGCGTGCGCAACATTAACCCAAATATGCAATTATCACTGATAGTATAATATGCGAAGTAGGGATTACGAACTGAGGTGGAGTAAAATTTTTGCGTACCTATTTCTGTTTCAAATATTTTCACTACCTTTGCATCAGAGTAGGAACTCGACTCTGCGAGACACTGTAAAATGGTGCAGAATTTAGGTGGAGCAATAGCGGGAGATTACGTTTGTTGCGATTCTTTAACACAAAGATATAGAGCCATTTAGAAATAGAACTCATTTTCTGGTGGCACCACTTGAAAAGACAATCAATTTTTTGGCTGTCTTTTTTCGTTAAACCTAAAAATACTTTGTCTTATGAGGTAAACCGGCTCAACTTTTTACGTTGAGCCTGGTTAAACCGTGAGTTAAACCAAAAATAGCTGTATGGAAGTGTTGTGTGGCGGTTTTTGCGGTGCACAACGTAAAAGTCCTAAAGGAATTTATGCCCCGGTATGCAATTCCGCCAATCTGAAAAGAAAAATTTTACTCTTCGCTAATTTATACCTTATCGGGTATAATCCATCTTGCGTATATGCCTTTTATACCCATTAGGGTATAGTTTGCCTTAAATTCTTGGGTATCCCAAAACTACCACGAATAGTCGTGTTAATTCACTCGCTACCGTTTTTCCGTCAGCATGCTTGTTTTGAACCATTCCCTTCTTGCCTTGTAGTCCAACTCTATTTGATTAGCCTTTCTTTCTCGTTCATGTTTAGAAAGGTCTTGAAGATACAACTTTACTTTCTCTAAATTAATGACATACTCGAATGAGTCATCAAGAGTTCCTTCTTTGATTTCGGCTCTTTAATCTCTACAACCATCAAATATAAACTTGACTGTTTCGTTAAATGTGTTTCTCTGCTGCAAAGAGTATAATGGGAACTAAATTACCCCGAAAGTTGGAGCAGAAAATGCAGGTTGTTGGTGAGCAAATAAAGCTTGCTCGCTTGTGTCGTAATCTGAGTGTAGCGCAGGTGGCAGAGCGTGCTACTTGTTCCCCACTTACGGTATCACGCATAGAGAAAGGTACACCAACAGTGGCGATTGGTATATATTTTCGTGTACTATATGCCCTGCAACTCGATGATGTCATTCTCTCTTTAGATTTTCAGAGCAGAACCATTTTGCTCTTTTGTCCACTCTGCCTTGTTTTGAGTGTTTCCGGGTGCAGGGGTACCCGTGGGTTAATCCAAGATTTTTTGTTCTTTAGAATGGGTTACTTAAGTTCTACTATTGATGATGGTTAAATTGAACTGTCTATTCCGGGAAAGTCTAATAACCGTGGCCTCATTGTTACTCTTTATGTTAGGACCATCTTTTGACCTGTCTTTAGAAAAAATTAATGTTTTTTTTGCAAGTTAATAAATGTTTATATATTTGCAAGGATTCGCTTTTGGAAAAGTCAAAGGTTGCTTTTCCTTTTTTTGTTGTTTCAGGCGATTGCACATAAAATAATGGTCGTGGATTGATGGATTGTGCCAACAAGACGATTCTCTTGAGTGACGATCAATGTATGGTGGCAGATGACAGTTGTATTTACCGGTGAGCCATTTGCCGGAATTTGAATGAATTTATTAATAATTAAAAGTTTATATTATGCCAAGGAGATTTGCGAACGAACGGTTTATGAATAGTGGTGATGTGGTAAGAATCAGCTCCAATAGTTTTGAAAAAGAGGAGAAAATCATTAAAGTGCGATTAAGCTGGGGTGGTTACACCTATTTGGACCTCTCTGCCATAATGCTTGATGAGAATGGAAGAATATGCATGGAAAATAACAGACCCCGTATTGACGACATCGTCTGTTTTCGTTCCACAATAAGGTGGAAACCCGTTTCTGATGACAATATGTTTGAGGGTAAAATCTACTCCGATGTATCAGAGGCTGTAAGGGATAGAGTTTGCAGGAATAGAATAGAATATATGCTACGTTGTTATCCGTCATCTATCTGTGGTGGTGTAATAGGTTCGCACGACGAACTAGGCCAAGAAGGTGACTCGGCGGATGATATAAACGAGGAAGCGATTTATATTAGAGTTGACAAGATTGATATGTCTCAATATTCGTCTGTGGCAATAGTAGCAACCATCTCTTTAGAGGATGCGAAAAGAGGAGAACGGTTTGAAGATTTCTCGAATCTTATGGTTGAGTTCGTTGAGCCGGCTGCCGATGGTATGGATAATAAAGTGATTGCGGGCCCATACTTGCTGAATAACAATGAACTTTGTGACAATGGTATATCCAGAGGGGGATGTACGGGTATATGTTTGGGATTTATTAAATGTGACGAGGACGGTGAGTGGCGTTTTGAAGCAACAGTAAAGGGATACGAACTTGAGCATATAAAAGATGACAATGGTAAAGAGGTTGCGGTATCGCCAATTGTGACGATTGCAAAAATCTTTGTATGATTGTTCTGCTCTCACGGCCTTTATCTTTGAGCCTCATTGTTACTCTTTATGTTAGGACCATCTTTTGACCTGTCTTTAGAAAAAATTAATGTTTTTTTTGGCAAGTTAATAAATGTTTATATATTTGCAAGGATTCGCTTTTGGAAAAGTCAAAGGTTGCTTTTCCTTTTTTTGTTGTTTCAGGCGATTGCACATAAATAATGGTAGTGGATTGATGGATTGTGCCAACAAGACGATTCTCTTGAGTGACGATCAATGTATGGTGGCAGATGACAGCTGTATTTACCGGTGAGCCATTTGCCGGAATTTGAATGAATTTATTAATAATTAAAAGTTTATATTATGCCAACGAAATTTACGAACGAACAGTTTATGAAGAGCGGTGATGTGGTAAAAATCAGCTCCGATAGTTTTGATAAAGATGAGAAAATCATTAAAGTGCGATTAAGCTGGGGTGGTCACACCGATTTGGACCTCTCTGCAATAATGCTTGATAAGAACGGAATGATATTTGTTAAAGGCGATAAAGCCCGTATTGACGATGTTGTCTGTTTCCGTTCTTCAATAAGGTGGAAGCCCGTTTCTGATGACAATATGTTTGAGGGTAAAATCTACCACAATGTATTAGAGGCTGTAAAGGATGGAGTTTGCAAGACTAAAAAAGAATATATGGAACGTTGTTATCCGTTATCTCTCTGTGGTGGTGTAATAGGTTCGCACGACGAACAAGGCCAAGAAGGTGACTCGGCGGATGATATACACGAGGAAGAGATTTATATTAGAGTTGAAAAGATTGATATGTCTCAATATTCGTCTGTGGCAATAGTTGCAACCATCTCTTTAGAGGATGCGAAAGAAGGAAAGAAGTTTGTACATATCTCGAATCCTATGGTTGAGTTCGTTGAGCCGGATGCCGATGGTATGGACAATAAAGTGATTGCCGGCCCATACTTGCTGAATAACAATGAACTTTGTGACAATGGTCTATCCAGAGGGGAATGTACGGGTATATGTTTGGGATTTATTAAATGTGACGAGGACGGTGAGTGGCGTTTTGAAGCAACAGCAAAGGGATACAAACTTGAGCATATAAGAGATGAGATTGGTAGAGATGTTGTGGTAGTGCCAATTGTGACGATTGCCAATAGCTTTTTTTGATTAGGCTTCTAAATGTTCAATGTAAAAGTGCTTTATTATGAGGAATGAAAGAAATGTTCAACTTTTTACGAACAAGGATTTCGAAAAAATGGGGAAAGAGCCTGCCAAGAAAAAAAGTTGGCTCTGGGTTTTGCTCCTGCTCATTGTTGCCGCCATTGTAGCTTTGATATGTTTACATACATGCGACAAAGAAAGAACTACTCCCCACACCCCCATTGTTAATACGGTAGAGGCTGTAATAAATAGTCCTGTAGCCACAGAGGCCGAGACCGTAGCCGGTGCTGCGGCGGAAACCTCTTCTTTGGCTGCGGAACAATCGGGAACCTCTGCGGCTGCAACGAGTGACAACGCCGCTTCATCTTTGGAGAGTGGAAGAACTGTTGCTTCCGGTGCTGCTAAACCGGTTGCCGATACAGGGCGTCGTGGCGATGTTGATGTTCTTCTGATGGCAAAGCGGGTTATCCGTGGCGACTATGGAAATGGCGATGAAAGAAAGATGGCCTTGAAAGACAATTATCAGGCTATCCAGAACCAGGTGAATCTCAATTACAGTAAAGGCGATCTTTATTGGTAATGCGAATATTGACCATTTTAATGAGGGTATTCCGTGCAGGATTGCCCTCATTAAATGGTTGTAAAGGTGCGGCGCTTTGTCGTTCGCAGTAGTATAGATGCAAGAAAAAATAATAGTGATGAGTAAAAAAGAACGTTATCAGGGCTTGAGTGAAGCCGAAATTTTAGAAAGTAGAGAAAAGTATGGTGTGAATATCCTCACACCGCCCGAGAAAGAGTCTTTGTGGTCTAAATTCTTGGAAAAATTCGACGATCCCTTAATCCGCATATTATTGGTGGCTGGGTTGTTGTCCATAGGAATATCCTGCTATGAGTTTTGGGGCCTTGGACATAATGCCACGGTATTCTTTGAACCAATTGGAATTTTTGTCGCAATCCTGCTTGCTACAGGGTTGTCATTCTATTTTGAGATGATAGCCGACAAGGAGTTCTCTATTCTGAACCAGGTTAACGACGACGAACCGGTAAAGGTTATTCGTGATGGCAATACTATAGAGGTTCCCAAAAAAGATGTGGTGGTGGGCGACATAGTAATTCTTTCAACAGGTGATGAGGTCCCTGCCGATGCGGAATTGCTTGAGGCGGTAATGTTGGAGGTAGATGAGTCGACACTCACCGGCGAACCGCTACGTAGTAAAACAGTGATAGAGGCCGATTTTGAAAAAGAAGCCACTTACCCCTCTAACCACGTGATGAGGGGAACCAAAGTTATGGAAGGACACGGTGTGTGCCGCGTTTTTGCCGTAGGCGACAAGACTGAGGCCGGCAAGGTGTTCGAGGCTGCGCAGATTGATGACAGCGTTAAGACTCCCCTAAATGAGCAACTGGATGGTTTGAGTGATTTGATTACCAACCTGAGTTATCTGTTTGCGGGCCTTGTGATAATAGGCCGACTTTTGGTCTTTTTCGATTGGAACTGGATGGCTCTTTCGTTGTTGCTTCCCACAGCATTGTTCTTCTACCTGGTTATCAAGAAGTTTGAAGATTTCAGCAAGGCGCAATGTATTCTGACCATTGTTGGGTTCTTTGCAATATTCTTGGCAATGGTTTTAGGTCTATTCTACTATTTGCATTCCAGTATGGAGCTTGCCGAGTTGCTTACATACACAATGCAGACACTGATGATTGCAGTAACCCTTATTGTGGTTGCCGTGCCCGAAGGTCTTCCTATGGCCGTTACATTGAGCTTGGCATACAGTATGCGTAGAATGCTCAAGACAAATAACCTGGTGCGCAAGATGCACGCCTGCGAAACTATGGGTGCAACCACAGTCATATGTACCGACAAGACCGGTACCCTCACGCAGAACCAGATGAAGATTTACAGTACAAACTTTTACTCATTGAACAACCAACAGTTGGCCGATGACGAGGTGAGTGTGCTGGTAAAAGAGGGTATCGCGGTAAACTCAACAGCTTCGTTGGATATATCCGATGCAAGCAAGGTTAAAGTTCTTGGCAATCCTACCGAAGGCGCGTTGCTGCTGTGGCTCAAGGAGCAAGGAATTGATTACAAAACGTTGAAGGAGGGTACCACATTGATTGAGGAGTTGCCATTCTCGACAGAGAGAAAGTATATGGCAACAATAGTCAACTCGTCTCTTGGTAAAAAGATTCTATATGTAAAGGGCGCTCCCGAAATAGTGCATTCATTGTGTAAGCACACTTGTGGAAATGCAGATAAGGCAAGTATTGACCGGCAGCTGTGCCGATACCAGGAACAGGCGATGCGTACTCTTGGTTTTGCATACCAAATCCTGGACACAAACGACGATGCTATTAAAGACAATAAGGTTGTTGCCGATAATCTCACCTTCCTGGGTATTGTTGCAATATCGGACCCCGTGCGCGAAGATGTTCCGGCAGCTGTGGAGGAGTGTGTCAAGGCCGGCATTGCAGTTAAGATTGTCACCGGTGACACACCGGGCACGGCAAAGGAGATTGGCCGCCAGATAGGTCTTTGGACATCCGTGGATAGTGACAAGAATATCATAACAGGTCCCGAATTTGCTGCTCTTAGCGACAGCCGGCTCGATGATGTGATACTCGACCTGAAGATTATTGCCCGTGCGCGTCCAATGGACAAGAAACGTCTGGTAGAGGCTCTTATGAAGAAGAATCAGGTGGTTTCTGTAACTGGTGACGGTACCAATGATGCTCCTGCGTTGAAGGCAGCCCACGTGGGCTTGTCAATGGGTGACGGAACCTCTGTTGCCAAGGAGGCAAGTGACATAACTATTATTGACAACTCCTTCAGTAGCATAGGAAGAGCTGTAATGTGGGGCCGTTCGCTCTACCAGAATATCCAGAGATTCCTGCTGTTCCAGCTGACGGTAAACGTTGCAGCCTGCTTCATTGTGCTGTTTGGTGCATTTATGGGTACCGAGTCGCCGCTCACCGTTACGCAAATGCTTTGGGTAAACCTTATAATGGATACGTTTGGAGCAATGGCGCTGGCATCACTGCCTCCTTCGCCCGAGGTTATGAACAGCAAACCACGTGATCGCAAGGCATTTATCCTCAGCAAAGCTATGAGTGTCGATATCTGGGGTGTAGGATTGTTCTTCTTCGTTCTCACATTAGGCTTCTTGTATATATTCCAGCACGCCGAGATTACAAGCATAACCGATTTGCTCTCTCTTGAACTGGGTGCAGCAAACAAGGTGACGCCCTATGAGCAGACGCTCCTGTTCTCAATATTTGTGTGGACTCACTTCTGGTATATGTTCAATGCCCGTTCTTTTGAGACAGGAAAGAGCTACTTTGCCCTTAAGCAGAGTTCAGGCTTTAAGACAATAGTTGCTGTTATCGTGTTGGGCCAGATTGTGATTGTCGAGTTGCTGTACAACTTCTTTAATGTAGAGCCTATGTTCCATACCGTTGATTGGCAGTTCAATCCCGGCGGATGTATCGATTGGCTGGTTATCGTAGCCGCTTCCTCGCTTGTGTTATGGGTGCGAGAAGTGTGGAATAAAATAAGATAAATGTTTATAATCCTTATAGGACTGTTGTAGCCTTACAACAGGCCTATAATTAAGAGTGATATACGATTATTAATATGAAATGTCATTTTTTGTCTCCCGGAACCGAACAGAGAAACTATTGCAAGGCTATTAATAAAGAGTTGCAGAATATGTGGCAACTTCAAATCGATTCTATAGGTTTCTTTGAGAAATTCTTCTACAGTAAGTATTATACTATAGAGGTTAAGAAAACAGCTAATCCAGGTTGTTTCGATGTTGTTTTGAGCAAAACGCAATTCAAAATAGAAAAACCGGGTACTTTCGATATTACTGCCGCCGTTGTTCCTGTTGCAGGGTGCGAGATTGACGGTTCAATAGCCTATAAGTTATTGCTGAAGCGAAACGGAAATATCATTTGCGAATCATCTGTTTTCGAGATGCAAGTCAACAATCTGTGCAACAGTTGCTTAAAAGATAAAATCATCTCCTTAAAAGCCGTATCGGTAGATTATACCGATTTTACGGAGGATAGATTTAAATGTGCAGAATTGGTAATAAATCCGATGCCTGGTATAAAAATCGGTGATAGAGATGCGGAAGTAACCGTAAAGGCAAAATATGGCAATAATGAATATGATTGCGTTCTTGGAGAAACCGGTGGCAATAATAAGGCAACTTTCTCGCTTGATGGTGAAAAAAGAACACTTCCTGTTTTTGTTTGTAAAAACGGACTGCCATTTCCTAATCCCGGTGATAGAATAAAAATCGAAGCCTCTTGTAGTTACGAGACGTGCAAAAAGCAAAATGTAATAGAGGCTGTATCTGCCAAATATGATTTCGATCCACGCTATAACCATTTGTGTGTAGAGGTCTTGGAAACAGACATAACCGGAGGCGAAAAGAAAACTCGTCTTGAAAATGGGAAATCTGCAGCCTATGAACTTCAGGAGGTGCATTTGTCGGACGATGGATATGTTACCAAAACGGTTGTCATAAAGAATGTTGCAACTGAAACTATCCCCGGGCAGATAGATCGTGGTATAAAAATTGAAGATATCAGAACCCTGTTTACGGGTGATGAAAAACGCATAACAGGTAACTGTTCAAGTGATTGGTCTTCTACTGTAGCAAATAAGGAGTTGACTGTTCAACACAATTCAATAGAAATCCCGATAATACTCGATTTCAATGCCATTGAAAATATTGCTGTAAAGGGTAACAGCGGATTTATGCTATGGTCTCAAAATATAGAGTTTACTTATGAAGAACCGCATTATAAAGAGGTTACCGATAAGATGGGAAATAAGTCCGTTGAAATCGATGATAAGAAGAGTATAAAAGAAAACTTCAGTTGTAACATTTCTTTTAAGTTGTATCGCAAGCCCCCTAAGTATTGGTATAGCCTCGATTTTGGAACATCGGCAATAGCTGTGTATAAAGCGTGGCAGAACGATAATGGCGAGTTCAAACCAGACTTTGTACCATTGGATGTAATAAAGAAAAGGCTTCTTATGGAGAATTTTGCTGCGAAAGAAAGGCACAAACTCCAGGACCGCAAGGTACCTTCGCCGCTTATTGCTTCATCAATATATGCAAACTCTGCTTATAAGAAAGATGTAGAGGTTGAAGGTAAAGGGTTCAAGGATGAGGAAATATGGCTCTCCCCATCAACCGGTATGGTTACCCCAAGTGACCAATTGCCCTGTCTTAAGAATATGATAGGGCATCAATATATTCCCAATATCGTTGATTGCCAAATTGGAAAAATGGCGGTGGACAGCGTGTTCGAAACAGCGTATAAGCAACTATGTAATTACTATCTTAAAGAATACGAAATAGAAACCTTGTTGCTCACTGTTCCAAATACATTCACACCGGTTCAAATAGAGAAGATAAAAGAGATTGTTCTTTCTACCATACCTACTTTGCGCAAGGATAAACTTACTTTTGTGAGCGAGAGCGATGCTGTATTGTGTTCCTATGTCAAGAAAACAATTGATGACGACCAAGCGAAAAAAGAGCGTTTGTATAATGTGACCGGCCGACAAGGTGAATATGTTCTTGTGTTTGATATGGGAGCCGGCACATTGGATATCTCGTATGCATTGGTGTCGCGTAATAAAGATGGTAAGTACAAATTGGATATCAAGGATAGAGTCGGTGTCAATAAAGCCGGAAATTATATTGATTATCTGCTTGGCGAAATCATCTGCGATTTGGTGTTGTTCCTAAAAGATAATAAAGAAGACGACCCTGTATATAAAAATTTAAGAGCACTTATTTCTTATGATACAAACATTGTTAATTACGCAATGAACAATCAATTTAAGGATTATTTGCGTAATATAGTAAAACCATTGCTTAATAAAGAGGCCTCAACAATATTGCCTGCTCCGGAAGTAAACAACAATAGCCCCGTATGGAGATTAGGTGGCATTGACGTGGATGTATTCAAGGATATCAGTATGGGGGACATTGTCGGGCACGAAAAGTTCAAAGATTTCGTTAGGAGCTGCACATCCGATATAATCGATGGAATTAAAAGACGGAACACCGTCAACAAGAATCTGTTAAAGATAGACACGGTTATTATTTCCGGTAGAGGTGCATCGCTTAATGTCATAAGAGACGGACTTGTCGAAGCTGTAAACAACGGAAATGCGGTGGCGAGAAACTCTGACAGAAGATGCTATAATATAACAGGAGGGTATTCTCCATTTAGTATGGATGATATACTTATAAACGGGCACAAAGAAAGTCAAGACAACATCACTCCTTTAAAAACAGTTGTGGCGTGTGGTGCTCTCGATTATATGCTGTTTACTCAGTATAATTCCGACGGCTTTACAATTACCAAAAGAGAGAATTATGGCTCATATGGAATTATCAAGATTATGGCAACAGGTCAAAGAGAATGGACAAGTTTTATAGATACAAACAAAGGCGTGCAAGATTACACACAAGAATTGCCAATGAATGGTGTCACCGCCATACATCTTTGCCATACATATAGTACAACTCCTGCGTATGATATGGATATGACAACTGTGCTGGACCGATACGTTTTGAACGCACCCGTGAATAGAATGGCATTTAATCTCTCAATAAGTGACAATAAGGTAACTTACAAAGCGGGTAACAGAATACTGACGATAAATTATCACGACGATTATAGTAATGAGAATCTGCGTAAGAGCCTGTGGCCAATAGTTTATCAGAATTAAAAGAATAAGCCTTTGATAATGTAAAAGTTTACCAAATAATCTCTATATTTGAAAAGAGAAAATATTTAACAATTGAAAATAAAACATAAATCGTGTACATATGAGTGAAAATAATAAAACAATTTTGGATACACTCCAGCAGATAATTAAGAATATTGCAGATAATTTGCAAAAAACAGCCGACGACGTAAAAGCAGTGTATGGCATTATCGAGAAACAAGCAGGCGTGTCTCATACAGGCAACACCGACAATAGTTGTGAAGATTGTGTGGAAATGCAGCCCGAACTGCCTGTCGAGCCTGTGAATTCCGAGTCCTTTGTCGAAACGCAGGGCGCAATCTCGTCGGGGCAGCCTGTTGATGAACCGGTTCAGGTGGTTGCGGAACAAACCGAAACACAAATAATTCCGGTAAACGAAACCGAGGACTACAAGGCTCTTGAGGCACAGCTCGCGGATATGATTAACAAGTTCAATGAAAAGGAAAAAGAATATAAAACAAAAGAAGAGCAATATCAAAATGAAATTGCCAAGCTTAAGAAAAAACTTGAAACATTAAACCTAAATAAGTATAAGGCCATATGCGAGTCGTTGCTTTTGCGCGAGGTAAATGCTATAGCCGAGCCTATAAATAACTTTGTCGGCAATGTTATGGAGTGCTACGTAGAGGACCAGCACGTTATCTACCGCGATGCCGAGAATATAAAGGATGGGTATAAGCTCTTTTGCAACCAGTTGAGTGAGATTTTGGAAAAAGGAGAACCGAATATTGAATCGGATATAACCGAAATACTTGAAAAGTATTTACAAGACAATAGCAGCAATAATTGGGTAAACACTATATTTCGTTTAAGCGAGTATGCGAAGATTGAGAAGTGTAATATTGTTTTGAGTTTGACAGATTGTTTGAAGGAGATGGGAGAGATGCTAAGGTCTATGTACTCTCGTTATAATATAGAGATTGTTATTCCTACATTGTTGATTGATGAATTTGACGAAGAGCGTTTTGACTATGACAACAATGGTACAATATGGATTAACAAATATTGCGATTTGGAACAAAGAGATTATAAAAATAGAGTGTACGACCTTGTGCAGGTTGGCTATATAAAACCAGAAGTCGGTTTTGTAAAACCAAAAGTATATTCAGTATAATATTGAACCGAGATTATAATTTTTAGAAAAATACTATTACTATGCTACTCATACCAATTTTGATAAACTCCAACACAGATTATATGGTTGACCTTCAAAGCAACCGTGAAGTAAATGACTCTTTTCTTATATATGCCGGCAATAAAGTTGATTTCATTCATTTCTATAATAATAAAAATACACCAGAGGGTAGTATATTTGTGCAGGGTGATAGGGGCTGCAGTAATAAATACGTAACTTTCAGGAATGATGTTGAACAAACAGAAGCCAATGGAGTATGTCGCGAAAAGTTGACTATTGAGTTGTTAGATAGACCAGAGCAGAACAACGCCGACAACCCCGGGATAATAGTTAAAGGAAGATACAGTTTTAATGTGAAAACTCAAACATTGTCCTATGTCCCTGCTCAGAACAATCTCCCCATTTGTCTGGAGGTTGAGATAGTTTACAAGGTCAATGATAATACTATATTAAGAAAGACACTGATGTTTTATTTCTATGGGAATAGAGCAGAAGTTTACGAGTCTGTGATAGATTGCGGCTCCGAAGCAACGCAAATATCATTTCAGCGCCAGGACGAGGGGGCAAATGTGAATGTGCGTGTAAATGTTCTCAAGGGCATACTTGACGAGAGATACCCTGGTAACGAAACGGCAGACGGGGATTATATACAAAACGACGAGCATAGCGATCATTTGTTCCGCTCATTATTCTATGTGAAAAATGAAATAGCACCGAAAGAGATAAACAACCTTACTCCTAACTATTGTTCGGTGACCGATGAGGGTGAAGATAGCCCTCGATACATTCTTGATAATGTGTCTTTTGAAGATAGCCCTATTAAGATTCTTGTAAAGAGGGAAGCTCTGGAGAATGGCGATTTAAACGGCTCTTATATCAAGTTGTGCAATATGAAGGTATCGGCATTTGGTGGAGTGACTCAGAGAGAGATAAATTATGGTGGACACCAAACATATGTAACAAATATCGGAGATAACTATTTCTATAGAAGATATTTGAATGAGTTTCTGCACATAGTGCTCTCAAAGTTCAATGGGATAGCAGAAGACCCCAATCAGGGTGTTAGGCCCAAGTTTCTTTCTCTCTATATGCTGATGCCCAATGTGTATTCACCGGCAAAAGTGCAGAAATGTCTTGACGATATGGTTAAGGACATTAATAGAATGATTGAGCTGAACGAAGAATTCAAAAAAAATATTCTCGGGTTTACGGTAAATGCAATTTCCGAGAGTGACGCTTCACTTATAGGAGCAGATACACTTAGTGGCGAAAGACCTCTCAACGATGGTATTTACCTTATAATGGATGCAGGTAAGGGCACGCTCGACTATAGTCTTACAAGGAAACAGGACGGCAAGTATGTAAATATTATGAAAGGGGGTATTGTAGGTGCTTCTGCAGCAATCAGTTATGGCTTTGTCCTGGATTTGTTGAATAGATACATACATAAGAGAAATACTGAATGCGGCTCTAATATCGGGCCTGCCAGCTTAAGGGATGGTGTTAAAGCAATTATGGAGGGTACCCCAAAACTGCTACACAAGTTGATGGCAGCTGTCGATGATTATAAAATCAGATATTGCGGCCTTAATGCCGAAATCCCCAATGTTGTTGCCGATCCCTCGGCCGATAAAATTTTTGACTATGATGCGTTTGTGGAGTGGATTGAAAAGCTGAATTACAAAGTTGACAGCAGGTATGTAAATAAAATAATTGACATAATTGTAACCAATGTAAAAGAGGACTTATCAGAAAAACGAGACAAATATAATATTGATAATGTGATATTTGCCGGTCGTGGATTCCTGTATGAAGGTTTAAAAACCGCAATGTCGCAAAGTATTCAGAAAATAAATCCCAAAGCCAAAATGATAGAACTCGACAGGAACAATGCTGTTGGTTATAAGAATTTGTGTCTGTATATATGTCGATTCATTACAGAGGGACGTTATAACTATAGAACGCTCCCCGATGTCTATCTGCACAACGGTGTTGCGCCCCAACAGCCGGCAGGCAAAAAAGAAGACAAGAAAACGTCGTTGGCATTTGAGCCCGATAGTAAAAAAAACAGTTACATAAAGGATTATTGTAAGTTTATCGGAAAGATTCCTTGGAAGAAGATTTTCAAAAATGTGATTACAAGGAATGAAATTCCGGACAGAAGAATGCAAAGACAACCTCAACATCAAATAGGAAATGTGGATAGTCCTTTTGTAAAGGGATATAAGTTTAGCAACGTGGTAAATGATGACCGTATATCGATTGCCGGAACAACTTATAATATGCCTTATGGTGTGAATAGTCCGGTTCAGATGTTTATAGCTAATGGGAAAATATATCTACGTGATGGAAATGGTGTAGTAAACGAGCCACAAGAACTTGGCAACGTTGACGTAGCCCTTGCTTTCCCTTCGTTGTTCCCTGATTGTTCCACCAATAATATATACATCCCCGAATTAACGGATATGTCGGATGACGGAAATGCGTCGAACGAAAATAAAACCGGAAACACTCCTGTAAAATCATCGGAGCAAACTCCGTCTAATGCGGGAACCGCGACAAATGAAAACGATGGCGATGATAACCCTTGGGCAGAACGTGAGAACAATACAAAAGATGCCGAAGAACAAATACAAGCCGAGAAAGATGCTGCAAAGCCTCAGAGCCCGAACAACGGCAACGACAATGACGACCCCTGGGCCGGTCGCTAATAGCCAATTGCATTATATGTGGTAATGGAGGGCTGCCTCCATTACCTGTTTAGAAACTGATTAATATTGAATGAGAAATGAGTGATTTGATTGTATTATTATTGCTGTTCTTTTTTGTTATAGCGGCTTCAATTGTTCTATTTTTATATATAAAAGCGCGCAAAACAATTAAAGTGCTTAAAGGGGATATATCGACACAACAGGAAACGATAAAAGGACTCAAGAATGAGCTTGAGGAAAAATCCGCCGGTCTTCCAAGTGTGGAGCGTATTAAGGCCCTTAAGGAGAAAGAGAGCGCCTTGAATGCTATTTATAGGTCTTTGCCCAATTTTAAAAAAGTAACGGGCTTTCAAGAAAGACTCGAGGCATTGATAGATTTCATCGTGTGCCAGCTTGTTGAAAAAATACCCGATGAAAACGAACGGCAACAGTATATGAACTTCTTTAATGTGCTTCGTCAAGGTGCCGAAGCATATTGTTTGATACTTCTTTTGCGTGACAAGAAAATGCGCCCGCTGATGACGTGCCTTAAAGGACTGCAGGCCGATTCGGTAAAAACTGCCGACTATAATATGATTCTTGAGCAGATACTTGATGCTGCAATGACTACTTATGACGTTGTTACAACGGCATTCAACAACCCTAATGCATTATCGGGGCAGGAACTTAATGTCAAGCTTTTGAAGAATAATATTACAAGGGAAGATGCCCTGTCGCAAGCCAAGCTTATAACCGATAATCAGTATGAGACGGATTCGTGGGCTGTAGTATTGAAGAAAATGCTTGCAAGCAAGGGGATTAACCGCTCCAATGTTATATGTTCGGGTTACAAACTCTCTTGAAACAGCCTTACAAAAATAGTAATTCCAAATTTCATAAGAAACTAAATATATGATAAGGTCTTTATATAAAAAAATAGTCATAGCATTATTCTTCATATCATTGTTTTGCTTTGTTGCATATATGTGGAGGGAAACCACCCTGAACTTTACAATTTTAGGAGTAATAGGTATCGTTCTTGGGTTGACCATCTTGTTACTACGTAAATACTCCGAAGATGAGAGCGAAGATTCATTATTCAATGATTTCTATAAAACACCCGACAAGGATGCTCTGATAAGTATATATGCCGGCATCTTCCTATTGATATTCTCGGGATTTACAATCGCTACGCTTCGTAATTATTTTTATGCCGATAAGTCGGTATATTCAAATAATATGCATCACGCATTGCGTCTTGACGGGTTTTCCATAAATAACCCCGACAGCGTGGTACTTGCCAAAAATGATAATACGGCCATTTTTGATAATAAGGACTTCAATGGAAGTGTTGTAATAAGGAATTACAATTCAAATGATTCAACCATAACTCTTGTTGCCAAGGGATTCACTCATCCTATATACATAGATACTGTATATGGGGACAAGATACGAAAGGAATTGCTTAACAAGAGAAACTTTATCGTATTCAAAGAGAATGATACGATTACATTTGTCAAACATAACGGACAAGGTGTTGAGGAGGAAATCGAATTCTGGTTTAACGAGTACGATAATGCTGAGAAGGACAGTGCCGACTATTATTTCAGATATAACGGGAATACAGCCATATCCAATGTGAAGACATTATTCAAGGTCGGATATGATATGAACAGCCTTCTTGCGGGAATACCGTTTACAAGCTTCAATTTCAATGGAATTGATATTGTACGTGTGAAACCTAATCAAAGAGCCAACAATGATGAAATTTCCGATGCCGGTGGTACGAATTTCGTACTTAATATAAACAATAAGGCGTTTGACAAGGACAATAGATATATAAGCCGAATCATACATAAGGGGATTGAATATGACCTGGCCCAATCGGGCAAGGAAGACGTCATATCCATAAAAATGGAAAAGAACGAAATCGATAGTGTGTGTGCATCGCGATGCATCACAATAGGATATGGCGAAACCAAGTCATCCCCATTCAGGTTCGTAAGTAAAGGCGACGGTAGGATATTCATTGAATTTGATATGCCGTATTACCGTCCTTTGAACAACTATGAAGGTAATATAACGGAAACGGTTCTTGTTGCAAACTCACTGATGAACAACAACGTTGGTGATAATGGCTCGCGGGATTCTTTGCTTGTTATCGAAAAAGCTCCGAGTAATATGGTTGTGTTTGACATCTTCGACCATAATGACAACAAGTATCTGTTCAAGCCTTTTCACCTCTCTTTTGCAGTGGGAGATACAAGAGAAAGGATGAGTTTCCTGTGTCAAAAGTACGATAGCATCAGTAATGACTATAGCTGTTCTGCCGTTTGCAGCAAAAAGTCAATTTTCAGACAGAATGAAAATTTGGTAATTTCAATTGATACACAAGAAGAAACCGGTAATGTTACTTGGGAAATGTGTGTCGAAAATTTAAGGGAGTCAACCCCCTTCAATTCGCAAAAGATGATGTGGACTGTACTATTTGTTGCCTTGGCATCGGTACTTTCTATAGTTTTCCATATTTTGATCAATGTGCCCGGTAGAGATAATCGTCCCGATACATTCACCTATGTAGAATATATAGCCTACATAGTTCTCATCTTTTTTATTGCATTCCGTTGTTTCCTGCTTTGGCGTACATCGGTATTTCATCCGTTGGAAAACGTTTCGAGTTTTGAAATGAATACTATTTTTTATGAAACCGCTCATTACAAATGGATGATAGGCGCGTTGATTCTCTTCTTCGTCTTAATCAACGGAGCAAAGTTCATAATATCAAGAATGGACAGGTACTCTATATCTGACAGGCTTTTTAAGAATGAATTGTTTGTTTTAGGTGGAGGAAAAAAACGTTTAATATTGTCAGTAGGGGTATTATCGATATTATATTTGGTTTCTCTTATTTTGATGTATTCCGGTTCTACTACTACTACCAGAATAGGAATTGCCTTGTTTGTAATATTATACTTCCTGATTGATATTTTAATCAATACAAAATACTATCCCACATTCAAGAGTGAGAACATTGTAATCAATGAGCGTGTGAGGTTGAGGGTAGTGACTCCCCTGTTCTTGACTTTCCTTAATATGGCACTGACAACTGCTTTTTTGGTGAAACCCGACAGTGGATTTATGATTATGTTCGCCACCTTCTGTCTCATTACATTCTGTTTTAAGCTGCTCGACCTGTACACCAAGGTTTATAGAGATAATGGGCACAGAATATATTACGCTGCTATTTTACTGTTAATATTAGTTGTCATTGTACTTATATTATACAGGACTATCATTATAAACGCATTCTATTCAACGTCATTTATAATAAGTTTCTCGCTGATATTAATAGGCGTATTTTTTATATTGTGCAGAGAAATGAGAATACCTGTATTTGCACTGAGAAACCAATGTGATAAAGCGGTGCCGTGTGACGAAGTGAAAAATGAAGAGGGTAGAGTAATTAACATAAAAAGTGCGATATTTTCATTATTATTTGTTTTGGTTTCTCTCTGTCTCACTGCTTATGTGGCATCACTTTGTTGCAGTGATTTGAAACGTGTAATAGCGATTTTTGCTATTGAAATAGTGGTAGCGCTGCTAATAGTCCTAAAGACTTATCGCGGAAAGATTGGAATTGCACTTTTGTGTGCGTGTGTGCTTGCGTTGATTGCGGTACTATTCTCCGAGGGAGTGACTATGCCGGTATTTTCAAATATGGTAATCAATAAGCCGGTAGCTCTACTCTTGTTGATTGTTATAGTACCTGTAAACGCATTTATCTTAAGCAAGGTATGCGTGCCTATAGTTTTGTATGAAAGTGTAAAGTCGGGAGCGTGGGCGCCTCTTATAACTTGGGTTGTACTGCTTGTCTTATTCGTGTCCGGAATACTGACCTTTTCAAGAGGTATTAGTGTGGTTGATATTATAGGACGTAAAGGAAACCACACTGTTCAACGCATAAACGTGCTGATAAATGAACCACACGAGGCTCTGGCAAGAATAGACAACAATAACGATGAAAAACGTTTTCTCCAGGCTTCTCATAATCACTGGATACTGAACCAGTATAAAAAGAGAAGTGAAAACGTGGAGATTCTTGGCGAAAAAGGTAACGGCTATTTCAAAATGCAACCGCAGAGCAAACTTGGCGCTATGTGGAATGCGCAGGTGACAGACATTGTCATATTGAGATATGTCATAACGGAACACTCGAGAATCCTGCCTGTAATTTTCATCGCACTGCTTTTGCTTATGGTATATTTTGGCTTGAGGAAAACAACATATTACCGTTTCACAAAGTCGTTGCTGGTGCAAATACCTTTGTTGCTGTTTACACAAAGCGCGTTGATATGGCTGGCCAATACGGGACGTTTTATTTTCTTTGGTCAGGATTTCCCATTGCTTTCGATAACAGCTAAGATAATGGTTATATATTCTATTGCGCTGATATGTATTTGGATATTGGCTGCTATAATAGAGTCGTTTATGTACAAAGCCTACAATGAAGATGACAACTATGAGGGAATAAGCCATTATAACGAGGGGCTTGCCAAAACAGCATCATTCTTGCTTATTGTCTTTCTTTCCGTAATCACATTCATACAACCTCATATCGGTGCCAATAGAAGTGACAAATACGGAATGGAACCGCTCATTAAACGTGCAAACGATTCATATATTCCTATTATTAACAAGTTGTTTGCTGAGTATCAGAAGGATTCGGTAATGCTGAAGAACAATATGCATCCGATAAAGTTGAAGAACAATATGCACCCCGACATTGTCGCGTTTACAGAAGCAAAATATGACACGCTGAATAACAAGATAATGCTCGATACACCCTCAGCAACGGCCTCTTCGTATATTACCATAAATGATTGGATAAGAAAGAAATTCAAGGAAAAGGCTTGGGAAGAGGCTACAAATAGATATATATGCAATGAGTGTGATACCACGCTCCTGAGGCACGAATTGCCAGGCCTGTGTCCGAAGTGTAGGGGAGAACTTTGTCTAAATCTGGAAGACACTACGGCATACAATTTCCCGTTACGAATATGGGAGAACTATGTGAAGTATGGCTCTTATGATAACAAGTATAGCAATCTTGTGCACCTGCATAACGCAAAGAAAGACTCTCTTGTAATAGCAATGCGCACCAACTATTACGAACTTTCATTGCCGCTAAGCATAAAAGACGATTGGCGAGGTAACATCGTGGAGCGCGCTGTATCGTTGTGCGAGCAAGATACCGTATTTCCTAAGGATGATGTAAAATTCTATATCTTGAACAAGGATTGGGTAGCAGAAGGTGAGGCGCGTTGCATTGTGAAGGGTGGCGCAGATAGTATATACAGAATGGAGAATGTCAAGGTCTGGAATAAGGGTAATACAATAAGATATAACGGTCGGTTGGTGGAATCGTCATTCACGCCTAAACCTACATATTGGGCACGCAGCGTAATGGTGAATGGAAAACCGCAGTTTATCTATCCTTATGGCGAATCTTTGTATTGGATAAAGGATTTTGCCGAAAAAATAGTGAAGACGAGCAAAAATAACGAAATTGCCCAATATAAGGGTGGTGACAAGGACAGCATCATTAACTCCGATGTGGAAATAACTCTTAATGGCGCATTGTCGAAAGAACTATACAGCAGGCTTAAGACAAAGGCAACTGAGGGCCAGCAGAAGGCTAAAGAGTACCTTAAGGACCTGATTGCGTATTCTGTAATTGTAGCAGATGGAGACGGACAAATATTGGCTATTGTTGATTCCAAACCCGGTTATGAGGTGAATCCCAATGATACCAAACGCATTAACGAGATAGTGGAGAAATTGTATATGAATGTCGATGGCGACAGGTATATTAGAGAAAGTCAATATTTCGAGAATAAGAACTTTGTACGTATGGATGCCGGTCCGGGTTCAAGCCAGAAACCTATTGTGTGGACAGCTGTTGCTTCGGCTATCGACAACATTGATTGGAGCAACTTTAAGCTTGAGAAGGTTGGTAAAGAATTAAAACAGAAGGTTAATAAAGAATTCAAAAGCGCTGTTGATTTTTACACATATAAGTTTAATGGTGATGCAGTATATGAGTTTAAGAGCCTTCTTTCAGATGAGCTAAAAGGTATAGAGGATGTGACACTTGATAAATTCCTGAAAATGTCAAGCAATTATTACAATGCGGCTATGGTATATATAGGCTTGCACAATAGGGATTTGTATGATAGTAAGGATTTTACAAAACAAGCCTACGATGACAAAGAATTGAGATTGTTCCGTAAGTATCCAAAACTCGGTAGAAGTGAAAAAAATGAATATCGCGACCATTTCCCATTCTTCAAAGATAAAAACGGTGGTATATACACGCTCGACAAGAAAATAAATAAAGACGAACTGGATAAAAGTGTGCTTTACCATCAAATGTCGGAAAAGTTTGGTTTAGGTGTTGAATATGTGAAAAATAGAATAAACAGGGATGCAAAACAACTGTATCCCAATATGGATACTATTGTCCGCAACCAATTTATTATACCTCAGGCTTCGGTATTGAATTTTAATCTATTTAAGAATGATAAAGAAAACAATACGGTAAGGGCAATTGCCATCGGCCAACAATCGGCGTGGGAAGTAACCCCATTGTCAATGGCCGAAATGTATGGTAAAATGGTCCGCTTGAGCTCTATGTACAACTTTTCCTTTATCCCAAAGGTGGCCAAGACCACAGCCGTTAAAGACATTGGTGTGGGCAATGCAGCGTTTATCAATGCAGAGCCGATTAAGTATCTTGGAATGAGTCAATGTTTCAATAATGGAACAGCTCATAGCAAGGATGGGAAAAATAATCTACGCAAAAAAGGAATGCCTTATAATTCTGATAGCTGCAGCATCGTATATAACAATAAAAATTATTACATATATGCCAAGACCGGAACTACAAATGAAGTGTTCTACGTCAGAAACAATGTAAGGTATAGTACCGGCAGCCAAGGAGGTGTTATAGAAAGACCGGATTTACGTAGAATGGCTATTATAATTTCAGACAGGCAGTTATGTGCCGACAATGAAGATGCCAAATTCATCATTATGTATTTTGCGATTGACTACTACAAGGAGAATTTCCTTTCTACAGTATATGAATGCATTGCAGAAGTCATAGCGTCCGATGCCTTTAGTGCATATATGAACAGTGAAGCACAGCTAAGAAATTAATGCCAATGCTCAAAGAGTGTAATCCGTGGTTAATGTGTATAGTGCAAATATTTGCATAAAAGAAGAAGTGTAATTTAGATAATTGAAGATAGCAGATGAAACCCGAAGAAATAAGCCCGACGAAAATATTTACGTTAGTATTATTCTTATTCGCGATTATAGCTTATATATTTGTCTTTAACAATGAATATAAGGATGGCAAAACGCCGAACAAGAATGCGGATGAATATCTTGTATATATGAACGACAAAGTATTCACCTCTGTAGTAAATGAACAGGAAAAGGGTGAAGACAAAACCTTGTTAAAGGTTGTTGACAGCAGTAAGAAAAAACTGCAACTATATGTTTCGGATTCGGCCAAGTTTGCCTCCAAACTTAAAATGCTTGCAAACCTTACCATTCGCGAGTTCGAAGGCTATGGCTTCGAATGGGGAGAAGATGAACAGGGTAATTATTTTTCACTGCCACGTGAAAAAGGATGGAATGAGGATTATGTCATCACACCGGTGTGGCTTGTATCGTTACTTGTTGATAACGGTGTCATAGACACAAATGAAGAGATAATTAAAAATGATGATATGCAAAAATGGTGGCTATTTATAGCGGTGGTCGTTGTTTTCTTGATAATAATTATTCTTAAACCAAGAACTAAAAAAGAGAATTAATTATGAGTGTCAAAGGTTTCATAATCTGGATGGCTTGTTTGTGCATTTTCCTTATATTCACTCTTATGAATGTGGGCGAAGTGTTTAAGGTGTTTTGTGACAATCCGGAACCATATGCTTACTTTTTGGGTGGCTGCCTTATTATGTTTGTAGTGGATAAATACACATCGACAAACAATCAATGGCTGAAGACGTATCACCACGAGAATACCCATCTTCTTTTCAACCTTATAACCTTCAGGCAAATATTGATGTTGAGGGTTGATGCCGATGGTGGGTTGGTATCGTCTATGGGCCGCAGCAAATGGATGCTGGAGGCTGTGTCCTTGTCGCCATATTGCTTTCCGCTGGCTGCGTATATTGTAATGGTATTTGGTTATTTTTTTGCCAATGATATGTCCTCTGTATATGCGTTGATTTTGGGAATAGCTTATTTCTTTCATCTGTTATGCATAAAATCGGATTTCGGTGAATGGCCATTGATGGGTAGAGGGCAGCCCGATATCAATCAGTATCCTTTGAGCTTTTCATATTTATACATTTTTTCTTTTTGGCTGTTTAACACAATGATAGTTCTGTTATCGGTTAGGTCGGACATTGTTGATGCATATTTGCAAATGTATGATAGTTTCATAGGAACGATTGTTTCTCTTTTCTAATATATATTTATCAAGAATAAATCTCTTAAACCGGTATTTGTAACGTTTGTAAAGGACTCTGCCATTGGCCGATGCCTGTTTCATAAAACCAAGATGCCGAATCAAAAGTGTTTTTGATTCGGCATCTCTTAGCATTATCTATCAGCCGTTTGCTATCCCTTTACTGCATTCCCGTTTATGTCTATCAGGTGTAGCCCGTAGTTGTTGGCGGGGCGCACCTCAAAGATTGTGGGTGATATCATATCTATGCTTTCGTATATGGCGGGTGTGAGTGGTTTGCCGGTGTGGCGGTTCAGGATGCCGTACTTTTGCGAAACTTGGTATTTGGAGTAGTCCGACATATGGTATTCCGTGCTGTAAGCGTCTCCTGCTTCTACGGGGTAGTGCAGAATATCGCTCCACTCGTACATAAATGGGTGCACTATGTTGCCTTCGTAGTCCTCTTGCCACATACGGCCATCCTTCATAAGTATGAAGCCGCCCTCTTGTGAGTGGTTGCCCACATAGTCGTAAACGGGCCTGTATATCATCTGCAGCTGTGGCCCTAAAAGGCCGTATTTATCTTCCTTTATCACTACCCGGTATCCTCGCTCTTGTGGCGCCCATAGCTGGTCGTATATGGGTTCCACGGCCCATTCTCCATTTTTGTCGATGAGGCCTATCTTGCCGTCGGCTGTTGTCATTGCGCAATATCCGTTGTGGAACAGGTAGCCGTTATCGCGATCTTCAAGCGTGTGTGAGTAGTCGAACACAAATGGTATCACTATTTCGTTGTTTGCGTTTATGAAACCTATCTTCTTGTTTTGCATTACGGCTGCCAGCCCCTCGGAGAATACCCACGCTTTTTGATAGTTGTTCTCCTTGTCGTCTATTATTATTTCGCCGGTATTCACATTTATGAATCCTCGTTTGCAGCGGCGCGAATATACTATGAGCGAGTCGCCCGGGGCGGTTTCGGATATCCAGTCGAGCCTGGGGGTGGTGTATTTGTGGCGCTTATTGTCGTACAGGCGTATCGAACGGTCCTTCATCTCGTGTACAAAAATGTCGCCTGCCAAGTGGCGGTCGCACCATTCGAAACGGCCGTAGTAGTGGTCGTATATGCATATGGGAATCTTCATCACATACCACGCGGCTATGACGATGAGCGTGGCGGTTATTGTGCGGCGCACCCATCGGGGGCGGTTCTTCCACCTATTCTTTATTATGCGCAGTGTGCTACGCCCTGCTGCAATGAGTACTGTTGCAATCAACACGGCGGCACCTATAAGTGCCTGAAAAATTTTAGTCAGTCGTTTCATTTTTATTCTCTGTTTTTATTCTCTGTTTCTCTCCATTATACTCCACAGGCGTGCTGTTTCTACCTCGTCGGGTGCTATGATGTCCGCTTTCTCAAGTCGTTTACGCATAACGCATAGCTTGCCGGCGTGCGCAGGGGTGAGCATTGCGTGTGCATCGGCCCGGTAATAGTAATCGACTATCTCCTGCAGCTTGTCTATGTCGCAGCTCTCCATACAATCGTCGATGTACCCGCGGTCGAAAAGCTGATATAGATAAGGGTATTTGTCGGCTATGCGTATGAGCTCGGCTTTCTCTTCCTCGCTCCTCTCTTTGCTTATGAGAACAAATGCCTGCAGCATCGCTGCTGCTTCGCTGCCCTCTTCCTCGGCCTGGCGCAGAGCTTTGTGAATGTCGGGCCTGTTAATCGCATCTTCTATTTTTCTTAATTCTTTTACGGCTTCTATTGCCTTGGCCTCTGCCGGCGCAACTTGTGCCAGTTCGGCTATCCTGTCTTTTGCCGTCAGGCGCGATATCGGCTTGTCTATTGTCCTTATGATGAACAGGTAGGGGTGCCCTTCGCTCACTATCTCCTCGAAGTTTTTGAGGTCCTTGCCCGTTTTATCGCAATAGATAAAGTAGCTGAACAACATATTGCACCAGCTTTTTCCCACCCCGTCACCATCGCGGTAGCATAGTGCAAGGGCTTTGTATGCTTCGCTGTCGCCTGCGCGCGCCTGTTGGATGAGGCTCTCAACCCTTTGTTCCCGGGCACGTGTCTGCATTGTTGCACTTGAGGTGTTCATCTCTGTGAGGTCGTCGTTGCACGATGTGTTCAGTACTAATACTCCGGCACAAAGTACCATAGTAATAAATTTTCTCATATAGCTTGTCTGTGGGTTAAATTTTGTTTTTCTCTTCTGCTTTTAATGAGTATGTGGGTTGTCTGTTTCTATCATTGCAGCCAAATATTTTTTATCCTTGCTGCAAATGGCGGTTTGTAACTCTTTTTTTACTATTTTAGGGCCGTAATTCAAGGGGCACAGGGGTGCGTTGCTCCTTTCCCTTTTTTATTGACAGTGGTGTTATGAAAAACATAGTAAAGACAATGGCTTTAGTGCTGCTTTGCGCGGTGTATGCGGCGTGTGCGGGGCAGAGTGGCGATGCGGCTCTCTACGATGCGGGTGTGCCGTTGCAGCTTGCCGTGCATCGTGCGCAGAACATTTCTGATGTGCATTATTCGCTCTCTTTCTCCATCCCGCACGAAAAGGATAGTGCGGTGGTGGGCAGGGCCGAAATATCTTTTAAGATAGATGCCCCGCAGGAGGTTGTCCTCGATTTCAGGGATTTGCAGGGTGTGAACGGCGTGGCTGTGAATGGCACGGCTGTGCAGCCTCTTTTGCGCAACGAACATATAATTCTGCCCGCTGCGGCAATGGTGGCAGGCGATAACAGCGTTTCGCTCTCCTTTGTGGCGGGCAACCAGTCGCTCAACAGGAACGAGGAGTTCCTCTACACTCTTTTTGTGCCCGACCGTGCCCGCACGGCCTTCCCCTGCTTCGACCAGCCGTCGATGAAGGCGCTTTTTGAACTCACGCTCGAGGTGCCTGCCGATTGGGTGGCGGTGTCCAACACCGCTGTGGTTGCCGATAGCGTTGCGGGCGACAGAAGGGTTATATCCTTTGGCCGCACCGAGCCGTTGAGCACCTATCTCTTCTCGTTTGTGGCGGGCAGGTTCAGCCACAGCACATATAACGGCAAGGGGCGCACCATCACAGCCTACCATCGCGAGACCGACGAGGCACGCATTGCACAGTTGCCTGTGATATTCAATCAGGTGGTGGCATCGCTCGACTGGCTCGAGGAGTACACCGGCATTGCCTACCCATTTGCAAAATACGACTTTGTCATCCTCCCCGGCTTCCAATATGGTGGTATGGAGCACACGGGCGCTACGCTCTACAACGATGCTGCCCTGTTCCTTGGCCCACATCCCACACCCGACGAAGTGCTCTCCCGTGCCCAAATAATTGCCCACGAAACTGCGCATATGTGGTTTGGCGACTTGGTTACAATGGAGTGGTTCGACGATGTGTGGACCAAGGAGGTCTTTGCCAACTACTTCGAGGCGCGTATGACCGAGCCTCTCTTCCCGCAGGTGAATCACCGCCTTGAACGGTTGCGCCGTGTGGTAGTGTCGGCAATGAGCGAGGACCGCACAATGGGCACTACACCCATAAAGCAGCCGCTTGGCAATTTGAACGATGCGGGGCTTGTCTATAGCAATATAATATATGACAAGGCGCCTGTGATGCTCGAAAAACTTGTGGAGATAATGGGCGAGGATGCCTTCCGCCAAGGGGTGCGCGACTATCTGCTGCGCTACTCCTATGGCAACGCCACTTGGGAGGGGTTGATAGATATTTTCGACTCCAAGTGCAGTGCCGACCTGCGTGCCTTCAGCAATGCGTGGGTGCACGAGCGCGGTATGCCGCACATATCCTTCTCGCTCGACGGGCAGAATCTTGTAGTGCGCCAGAGCGACCCTTTAGGTCGCGGGCTTGTGTGGCCGCAACGCTTTGATGTGCGCTTGGTGGGCGACACCGTGTGCAATGTGGAGGTGAACATTACCGATACCCTGCAGGTGGTGCCACTGCCGTGCAAGGCTCAATATCTGTTGCCCAACAGCGACGGGCGCGGCTACGGCTATTTCCGCCCCTGCGACGGCAGCATAGCGTGGCTACTCTCCAATTGGTGGAAAATAGATGACGAGGTGTGCCGCCAGGCTCAGTTGATAAACCTGCACGAGTGCTACCAGCAGGGCGTTGTGGGTGCCGCAGAGTGGATAAATTCCGTTATCGACGGGCTTGCGGTGGAGGGCGATGCTCTTGTGGCATCCACCCTGTGCAGCTACCTCTCGTTGCCGTTGAGCGAGCTGGGCGACAGCGCCGTGGAACAGCGCCTGCGGGCGTTGTCGCTGAATCACAGCCTGCCATCGTGTCGTCTTCAGCTGCTGCGCACCTTGGTATCGTCGGCTCATTCGTCTGACGTGTGCAACTATATATACACTGTGTGGGAGGGTGGTGCGCACCCCTTGGCAAGTGAGAGCGATTATATGAATATGGCCTACGAGCTTGCCCTGCGCTACCCCGATAAATATGAATATATTGTGGAGAAGCAGGCTGCCCGAATAAAGAACCCCGACCGTGCTCGGCAGTTTGCCTTCATATCGCAAGCCGTGAACCCATCGCCGGCCGAGCAGGAGCGCCTGTTCAACCATCTGCTCACGCCCGAAGGCCGCCGCACCGAGCCGTGGGCCATAAAAGCCCTCTCGCTCCTGTGTCACCCGTTGCGCGAGAAGCAGGCGGTAAAATATGTACGACCTGCGCTCGATGCCTTGCAGGGGATACAGCGCACCAACGATATCTTCTTCCCCGCCCGTTGGACAAGGGCTCTGCTGCGCCCCTGCAGAAGCGCCGAGGCTGCTGCCGCCCTTAACGGCTTTTTGAGCGACAACCCGGCCTACCCGAAACTGCTCAAAAGCAAGATATTGCAGGCTGCCTGGTTGCTCTACAGGGCACAGGGCATCACTTCCACCTATTAACCCAATGTTTGTCTATAAGCGGTTGCAGCTCGGCAGGGTCTCCGAGCTGCATTTTTTTGCACTCCTCCATTATGTAGTCGCGCAGCTCGGCAGGGAAATCCGTGGCCTTCTCCCAATACTCTATGCGCCCCATCCACGAGCCTTGGAAGGTGGTGTCGCTGGTCAGTATCAGTTCTCCTTTCCGCCCGCACTCGGTATATTCCCCGTCGCGGTATATATATGTACAGTACAGGTAGGGTATAATCTTGTATGCGCCGCAACGCAATTTGCTCACCTGGGCACTGTAGTATTTGCCGTCGTCGCCAAAAATCTTTATAGATGCAAAATCGTTGTCAAAGTAGCGGTCGCCCACGCTGTACGACTTGTATACCCACACCCCTTTGAGCGCATCGGCAGGTACTGCCTGCGCCTGTGCGCAAGCAACGATAAGCGTAAAAGTGCATAGCAACAAACAATGTTTAATGATGTCTCTTTTCATAATTGTCCCATTTAATAGCTAATAAAAAATCCTGTTTTTGTTATAACGTTGCAATGAAATTGTCCCACTCTTTTGAACTTCCTTTTTTCCCGAACACCTTGCTGTAGAGGCGGCTGCGGGTGCTGCTTATGCTACTTGCCTCTTTGCACAGTATGGTTGCTATCTGCGATGGCGAAATACCTATCTTCAGCAGCAGGCACACGCGGAATTCGTGGGACGACATATGGCACACGTGGCGCAAACGGCTTGCAAAGTTCGGGTAAACGGTCTTGAGCCTCTGTTCAAGTTCCTCAAAGTCCTCCTCCTTGAGTGTTTCGCCGCGCTCTATGCGCCCCTGCAGCACTCTGTAGTATTCCGAACCATAGAAATCCTGTTCCACCTGCCGCATAGCCATTGCCACAGGTTGCGGCAGCGCGTTGTTCTGCTCACGTATCTGCTCTAACTCCAGTTTTATGGCCCTGTTTTTCTTGAAGGTTTGCCACCCGTAGATGGCAAGAATACCGATGAAAAGGAGAGAAATTGCAAGTAGATATATGAGTTCGTTGTTGGTGCGCCGCAGCTCCCGTTCCGATGTGGATAGCACAAAATTGGTGGTGGTGCTGTCACGTTTGTCTATGTTTTGTTTAACTGTATTTATGATTTCGTTTCGGCGCTTGCTGCTCATCGTCTTTATCTTTACCCACGTTTCCAGCTCCAGGTTATTGTATATGGTGTAAGTGGTGTCGTTCACAAAATTCATATGCATCATAAACCGCCCGTTTTCCACCATAAGGGTGTCGCTGTTGTCATACACAAAGGTGTATTCGGCCATCTCCTGTGGAATGACAACCATTTCGCTCCCTGTCGATAGCAGTTCCACGTGGTAGAACGTGCTGTCGGGTTCATAAATCTTGCAGCGGGTGTAGCCCTGCTTGTCGGGATAGGTGTATGTGTATCCTGTGGGGAACGTAACCTTTTGCAAGGCCCACACTCCTGTCATTGTGAACTCTTCGGCATCCCTGTCGCCGCTGCTGCTGCAACTGCAAAGCAGGGTAGTGACAATAAGCAATAGGGTTATGTTTGTAATTTTCATCGCATACGGTTTATGTTTGTGGCAAATTTATACAATATCGCTTGTAAATCCATATGGTGTGGCTTTGCAAAAAGTTCGCATTTGGGAATTTACCCCCTTGTATTGCCTAAATATTAAATTTAATAGAACTAATTTGTATAAATCATAAAATTTTATCATTTTTACAAAGATTTTGCATAACGTAGCGTAAACTACACGCTTATGCACGTTTGGTTGTGACTGCAAATAATTATTAACTAACTAAATATCAACATTATGATTAAAAGAATTTCTACCCTTTTAATTGCTCTTTGTGCGTTTGCTATGGTTAAAGCGCAAACGCCTTCCTTCTCTACCGAGGAGGCGCCTGTATGGTATTATATCCAGTTCAAGACAGGTGAGGCAATTCTTGGCGACCAGGGTGATGGCAACAACCTTCTCACAATGAAGGGTGCCGACAGCCCCAACCAGTGGGCACTCATCGGAGATGCCGACAATTTCTACCTCAAAAGCCGTTGGGGTAATTATGTCTATTACACCAATAGCAGGTTTGCATCAAGTTCCACCAACAAGACTGCGCTTAAACTTATTTCCAGCCCAGGTAACAATGGCTATTACGAAATTCAGCGTACAACTGCTTCACAGAGTATGAACCAGTGGGGCGGCTCCGGTGCCGGTAAAGAGCTTGGCGAGTGGAACGCGGGCGATGTGAACAACCCCATCTCTTTCGTTACCGAAATGCCCGCTCCCGTGCCCGATTTCTTCAGCTACGAGGATGCTCCCGAATACTACTACATACAGTTTGCCAACGGCGAGAATCTTCTCGTTGATAATGGCGATGGCGCGAATGTTACAACAGCATTGGTTATGAACGAAACAAAGAACCGATGGATGATGATGGGTAGCCCCTCTATGTTCTATATGAAGAGCTACGCCGGCTATTGGTTATATTATGACGAGAGTAAAAGCCTCTTTACCACATCATCTACAAGCCGCACACCGTTGCGCCTTGTCACAACAGGCAACGCCACATATCCCGAATGTTACGAGATACAGCGCACAGCCTCCAATAAGTCTATGAACCAGAATGGTGGTACCGCCACCGGCGTAACCATTTGCGAGTGGAATGCCGGCGATGCCAACAATCCCCTTACAATAAATTCTTGCGTTCCTCCCGTTCCCGCAATGAGCGACACCGAGAACGAGCATTGGTATGTAATTCACTATATGGGTGTTGACCAATATCTTTGTGACGGTGAGGTGGGCGCTGTTCCCGGCCACGTCGATCCCATCGTGAAGAAAACCACTCTTTGGAAATTCACAGGAACAAAGGAGAATATGCAGATTATAAGCAATAGCGGCAAGTATCTGAGCATTGTCGATGGTGCACCCGTGCTTTCAAACGAGGCATATGCAGCAGGTTTCAAATTGGTTGAAACAAACTACAATACAAACCCCTATAAGTGGGAAATTCATTCGGCCGATGCTGCTTTGTCGAAATATAAACTGCAACTGGGAAAAGCAAAGGGTGAGATAAAGGATCTTGCTCTTGCAAGCACATCAAGAAGCGGTTACTACCCTGTGGTGTTTATGTCACCCGATGATATAAAGGAGAATTACGACGATTTCTATGTAGCAGGCATCGAGGGCTACACCCCCGAACACAAGCACACCTTGTGGTATACCAAGCCCGCTACACTCACAGGTGTTTCAAATACTTGGATGGAGTACTCGCTGCCCATTGGTAACGGCCAGTTCGGCGCATCGCTCTTCGGTGGTGTGCAGACCGACGAGATTCAGTTCAACGACAAAACATTGTGGAGTGGTGGCCCATCGCAATATGGTATCTACGAGAACTTCGGTAGTGTGTTTGTGGATGATATGAGCTATGAGTTCGGTTATGGTGCCGACAACGGTATAACCGATTACTATCGCCAGCTTGATATTGAGAACGCAACAGGAACCGTATGCTACAAGAACGCCGACAAGAGTGTTACATACAAGCGTGAGTATATTGCCAGCTACCCCGACAAGGCGGTTATATGGCGCTACACAGCAAGCGAGGAGGGCAAGATAAGCCTGCGCTTCTCAATGGCAAGCGGTGCCCCCGGTATTGTTGCCACAACTACCTACAGCGACGGAACAGCATCGTTCAGCGGTTCGTTGCAGACAATCAGTTACGCAGCCCATTTGAAGGTTGTGCCCGAGGGTGGTACAATGAAGACCACCTCTAATGGAGTGGTTGTTGAGGGTGCTAATTCGGTATTGGTTGTTCTTGTGGGTATCACCGACTTTGTTGCCGACCAGGTATCTCACGTGTCGGGCCGCAAAGCCGACCTTCCTGCCGATGCTGCTGCACAAGCCGATGCCGCAGCTTCACAGGGCTGGGAGGCACTCTACAGCAAGCACGTTGCCGACTTTAAGCAGTACTACGACCGCGTGTCGTTCGAGATTGCAGGCACCGAAAATGTAATGCCCACAAATGAGATGATTGATGCCTACAATGCAGGCTCAATGACCGGCAACCTTATGCTCGAGCAGCTCTATTTCCACTATGGTCGCTATCTTGAGATTTCATCTTCTCGCGGTGTGGACCTCCCCAGCAACCTGCAGGGAATATGGAATAACCGTTCCGATGCTCCCTGGCACTCCGATATCCACGCCAACATCAACGTGCAGATGAACTACTGGCCTGCAGAGCCCACCAACCTCACCGAAATGCACGTTCCCTTCCTCAATTATATTATTAACGAGGCTGCACAGCCCGAGTGGCAGAACAGAGCGAACATCGCAGGCGAGAGCCGTGGTTGGACCTGCCTCACCGAGAACAATATCTTCGGTGGCATAAGTGGCTTTGCCCCCAACTATGTAATTGCCAACGCTTGGTATGGCACACACCTGTGGCAGCACTACCGTTACACCCTCGACAAGGAGTATCTTGCAAAGGCCTTCCCCGCAATGCTTGGCGCTGCACAATTCTGGGCCGACCGTATGGTGCTTGCGGCCGACGGCACATACGAGTGCCCCAATGAGTACTCGCCCGAGCACGGCCCCGGCAGCCAGAATGCCGTTGCCCACGCACAGCAGATTGTTTGGGAGGTACTCGACAACACAATCAAGGCTGCCGATATCCTTGGTGGCGTTGAGGCCGGTGTAATTACCGAGGCCGACTACAACCTCATTACCGACCGCTTTGCAAAGATGGATAAGGGCCTTGCCACAGAAACCTATACAGGCGACTGGGGCGCAACATACAACGATGTTCCCACCGGTGCCAAGCTCATCCGTGAGTGGAAATACAGCCCATTCACAGCATCGAGCGACCGCGGTCACCGTCATATGTCGCACCTGATGGCTCTCTATCCCTTCGGCCAGATTACTCCCTCGAGCGAGTTTTTCGAGCCTGCCATCAACTCAATGAAGCTGCGTGGCGACGAATCTACAGGTTGGTCGATGGGCTGGAAGATAAACCTTTGGGCACGTGCTCTTATGGGCGACCGCTCACACGCAATTTTGCGCAAGGCGTTGAAGCACTCTACATCATACGGAACCAACCAGTATGCAGGTGGTATATATTACAACCTCTACGACTCACACGCACCCTTCCAGATTGACGGTAACTTTGGTGCTTGCTCGGGTGTTGCCGAGATGATGTTGCAGAGTCACAGCGACACATTGCAGATTCTCCCCGCACTGCCTACCGAATGGGCTACAGGTGAGTACACCGGCCTCAAGGCTGTGGGCGACTTCACCGTTGGTGCCAAGTGGGCCGAGGGCAAGGCTACACAGATAACCATAAGCAATAATCAGGGCCGGCCCCTCTATGTGAACTATGCAGGCCTCGGCCAGGCTACAATCTATGTGAACGGTGCCGTGGTTACTCCCGAAAAGGTGAACGACAATGTATATTCTATCCCCAGCAAGGCTGCCGACAAGATTAACATCTTCTTTGGCGAGGTGCCTACAGGGATTGAAAATACTGTTGCCGATGCAGCGAGCACAGGCCCCGTATATGACCTTATGGGCCGCAAGGTGCTTGTTCCCGAAAAAGGACGTGTATATATTCAGGACAATAAAAAATTCATTGCAGAGTAATTCTGCAATGAATGCATAAAAAGCTCGCTTCTCATTCGAGGAGCGAGCTTTTTATTATTTACTGTTCTATTGATGGTTATTTCAACAACTCCTCGGCAAGCTGCTGCATTGCAGGCAGGTCGCTATCCTTCATACGCGAGCGTATGGTAACCATAGGCTCCACAATCTCAATCGCCTTCATCTCCTCGAGCATAGAACGCATTACGCGCCCGGCAGTGGGCGCCCACGAACCGTTCTCAAGCAGCGCTACCTTGCGGCGTTGGAAATTCTTGCTCTTCAGGTGGTGTAGGAAATCTGCCATAGGGGTGAACACTCCCGCATCGTATGACGATGCACACAGCACCATATGGCTGTATCTGAAGGCATCTTCAACGGCCTCGGCAAGGTCGCAACGCGACAGGTCGGTCACGGCCACTTTGGAAGCGCCTGCTGCCGTGAGCATCTCGGCAAGTTTGCGTGCTGCCACGCCTGTGCCGCCGTGTATCGATGCATAGGCCACAAACACGCCCTCGGTCTCGGGTTCATACTTGCTCCAGGTGTCATACAGCCCCACATAATAATCCAGATTCTCGGTGAGCACGGGGCCGTGCAGCGGGCATATAATCTCCACGGGGAGTGCAGCCACTTTCTTCAGCAGTGTCTGTACCTGAACGCCATATTTACCACAAATGTTAAAATAGTAACGGCGTGCTTCGCAGGCCCAGGGCTCGTCGGTAGCAAGAGCACCGAACTTGCCAAATGCATCGGCCGAGAAAAGTACCTTGTCGGTGGTGTCAAATGTTACCATTACCTCGGGCCAGTGCACCATAGGTGCGTGCAGGAACTGCAATGTGTGCTTGCCGGTGGTGAGCGTGTCACCCTCCTTCACGGCTATGGAGCGTGATGCAAAGTCTATTCCTTCAAAGAATTGCGGCATCATCTGTATTGCCTTAGGGGTGGCCACAATGCGCATTGCGGGGTATTTCTTCATAGCCTCGGCAATGAGCGAGCTGTGGTCGGGCTCGGCGTGGTGAACAATAAGATACGAAGGCTCGCGTCCGTCGAGCGCAGTGGTGAGGTTCTGCCACCACTCTTCGCCCTTGCGTGCATCGGCTGTGTCCAGTATAGTTATCTGTTCGTCCTCTATTATATATGAATTATAGGCCATACCATTGGGCACAATGTATTGGCTCTCAAAGAGGTCTATGTCGTAGTCGTCAACCCCTATGTATTTAATGCTGTCCGTAATATTCTTTATCATAGCGTTTTAATACTTATTTAATTGGTTGCGGAAGTTGTTTACAATCTTCGCGCTCTCTTTCTCAATCTTGTTAACGTCAACTGTTTTCAACAGCTTTTCAAGGCTCTTGATGGTCTGTTTGTCGCCCTTCTCTGCGGCCTCGGCAAGCAGTATCTTGTATTTTTCGAACTGCTGTATGCCCTGCACAAGTCGTTCCCAGCGCACAGAACTTATGCTGTGCGGGTATATCACATATGTGTCGCCTGCAGGCCAGGCTGTGAAGCGTGAATCCTTCTCGGGCTCCACGGTCCAGCTGTTGTATGCCCAGCGCAGGTAGCCGTCGAGGTCTTTTGCAAGCGCCTCAAGAGCTATGAACTCGGCATCGGCAGGGGCGGTGAAGGTAAACAGGTTGGGGTATTCGGCCGAGCAGCAGGTGTAGTAGGTGGATACCTTGCCCTCGCTGCGGCGGCGTGCAAGCAGCTCGGGGGTATATGCTGTGTAGGCGAAAATATCCAGGCAGTAGTCTGTGATGTCGGCCTCAATCTCGGGGTGGTAGTTGCCTGCCATTGAAATCTTCATACCGGGCGCATATTTCTTGATGACGGCAATGGCGGCCTGCATCTGCGGCAAGCTGCGCTCATCCATCGATATAAAGGTATTTTCGAACCACCCCTTCTCCTTCAGATGCTGTGCAAAGGCTTGCAGCATACCGCCCCAGAATTGCTCGTAGGCCTTCTCGCCCGGGGCGCACTGTATGTATTTGTGGCTGTGCGTTGCCTGGTCGTAGTAGCGGAACGACAGCTTCCAGGGAATCATAGAGAAGCAGGTAATCTCCTTGTCTATGCCGCAGTCCATCATAAATTCCACCCATTTATCGAAGATGGTGAAGTCGTAGTACCAGTTGCCGTCGGCCTTGCGCATCCAGGTTATCATACTGCCAAAGGGATCATATGTCTGTCCGTTCCAGGGGCGGTCTATGAGTGTAGCGGTGATGGCCTTCTGTCCTGCGCTTGCCAGTTTGGTCATATAAGGGCGCAGTTTGTGGAAATGCTCGGCCGACCAGGGCTCCACACCGTGCACGCGGGCCACGGCGTATGGGTTCTGCCACAGGTCGAGGTGGAATTTCCACTCCTTGGGTGCTGGCAGTGTGCGGTCGATAACCTTCACGGTGTAGTTCATTGTGGTGCTCTCCCCGTTGCTGCTTATGGTCACCGTTCCTTTGTATTTACCGGGTGCGGCATCGGCGGGTATGTTCACCGTGAGCCATAGGCCGTTGTATGTGTCGGCTGTTAGTTCTACAGGGTTAGTATCGGTTATCTTGTCGGCCGAAAAGTTCTCGCCGTGGGCATCCACGGCGTGCTTGCCGCAGCCTGTAAAGCGGTCGGTAATGATGTCCTCCACAAAACCGCCCACTACGTTGCTGCTGCTTATGGTGTGCTTGCCACACTTGAGGTCGCCAAAACTGTATTCAACCGTGTGGGCTTTATTCTTGCAGGCTACCAACAGCTGAAAGTTCACGCGCTCGCCACGCCACGCAGCGGTGCTATTAGCCGCGGTTGTGGAAATATCCTTGGCACTTGTGTGGGGGTAGCGGGTGTCGGTGTTGCCCCACTTTACAGTAATATCTTTGTCTATGATATTTTTGGGGGATGCCGCGCTCAACGATTGCAGAGCTATTATTGCTATTATTGCAAGTGAATATAGTCGTGTTGTCATAGTGTGATAATGTTATTCCGTTATTTTTGTAAAACTCATAGTGCCGGTGTATCCCTCATCGGTGGCTGTTGCGGTGTATCGCAAATATCCCATAGGGAATTTGAGCGTCAGTTGCAGGGCCTCGTCTGTGATGGTGCAGGTAACATCGGTCATTGTGTATTGCTCCATAGGCATATATGCGCTGCCACGCATCGATACCGTGGGGATAATCACTGCGCTATAGTAACTGTTGCCCTCGGCCTGTGCAATGTCGGGGATGCGAATGTTCATCGCGGGCATTCCTGGTGCAAATGAAATGTTGTTCAATGTGATGGTGGCTGCGCCCTCTCCCTTTTCGGCACTGCTTGTGGTGTTTTCATACTCCGTTATATCCACGGTGGGTACATCGGTGGATGCCTCGCCCTCGGGGTAGGTGGTTGTGGTTGTGCCTTTGTAGGTATCGCCCTCTTGGCTGCCTGCGAATTCTATCTTGCCCAGGTGCATAAATCCTTGGAAGGTAAGCTCGCCTTCGGCAGTTATGCTGCCCGAGAAGTTATTTATGGTGTAGTTGTCGTATGGGCCCATTACGCCGCCAAACATCACCTCGGGGATAACGGTGCCTGCAAGCAGCTGCTTGCTGCCGCCCTCTATGAAATGGGGTATGTTGGGCAGGTGAATATCCATTGCAGGCATTTTGCTTGCAAATTTGGCGCTCTTCATTATGATTGTTACGGTGGCATCGCCGTTGTCGGTAACCTCGCACACGGTACCCTCTACCTGATATACATTATCGGGCACCGGTGGTGGGGGAGTGGTGCTGTCGTCATCGGAACAGGCGGCAAACAGTGCTATTGCCATAAAGAGTGATAGTAATTGAAATTTTTTCATAATTCTATATTTAATTGTTTATAAATTTATGTGGAAGGATACTCCCGCCTGCAAAGGTTTGCCTTCGGCAAAAAAGTCGTTACTAATAGAGCGGAAGTAGAATGTGTGATATTTCTCGTCAAGCAGGTTCTTGCCCCAAAGCGATGCTCCGAAATGTCCTTTTTCCCACGACAATGATGCCTGCCACAGGCCGTAGAACGACTGCGAAAGGGTGTTGGCCTCGTTCCAATATATGCTGCCTATGCCGTTCCAACCTATGTTCAGTATCAGGTGGTTGGCAATGGTGCGTGCAACGGGTATCTTATATGCTACATTAAGCGATGCAGTCTCCCGCGGAGCATATGGCAACTGCTTGCCTTTGTAGCTTATGCCCTCGTTTGTGAATTTTTCGAATTTGGCATTGGTGTAGCCGTATGCCGCGTTTATCGTAAAATGGCCTATGTCGTATCTTGCTGCCACTTCGCAACCATAGCTGCGCGACTCGCCTGCGTTGGACATTATTCGGCCTGTGCCCGTTGTGGGGTGTATGGTCAGCTGCTGGTTGGTACAATCTATGTAGAAGAGCGATGCCGCGAGGCTCAATCTGTCGTCGAGCAGCGACAGGTTGCCGCCAATCTCATAGTTCAGGCTCTCCTCGGGCTTGTATTTGGTGGCCGATGCATCGGTATCATCGCCTATTCCCTGCATATTCCTTATCATCTTGTTTTGCAGAATATCGGAAAATATCTGCGTGTTGAATCCGCCTGCCTTGAATCCTTTGCGCACCGATGCATAGATGTTGCCCAAGCGGTGGCGGTAGGTTATCGAGAAACCGGGCAGCAGTTCAAGAGCATCTACCTTCTCTGTGCCTTTGAACGTTGTGGGCAGTGGTTCGTGTGCCTTGCCGGGCACATTGTAGTGA
This sequence comes from Bacteroidaceae bacterium, assembly GCA_017536765.1. Classification (GTDB taxonomy): domain Bacteria; phylum Bacteroidota; class Bacteroidia; order Bacteroidales; family Bacteroidaceae; genus HGM04593. The sequence continues at coordinate 20,080 of JAFXGV010000009.1, read as the reverse complement.
ATGAGCGAGTGGCTGTAATAGTCCATCGACGAGTTCTCATAATCCACTCGCAGGCCTGCCTCGATATCAAACGCTCCCACGGTATAGCCGCCTTGCAGGTAGGCTGCAACTCCGTATGTGGGAATTGTAAAGTCATCGGTAATGTCGAATGCGCTCTCGTCTATGGTGAACCACGAAGGCAGGCGTTTGGCAATGAGCTCCCTTATACCCACCTCGCGAAAATGCACGGGGGCCTCCATCTGCAGGTACTTGTAAAAGGCGAAAAGACCGCCTGTCCATCTGAAGGCCTTGTCGTCGCGCGATTTTATTACAAACTCCTGTGTAATTGAGTGCTCGCGCTGTGCCTGTTCCATAGTGAAATAGTCGCTGGCAAGGAAGTCGTTGTCCAAGTGCATCTTATCGTCGGTATATTGGTAGCCCGTGGCCGACGATATTGTGAAATTGTCAAAGAAACGTTTCACCACCAAGCCGTCGGATAGGTTGAAGCGGCGGTAGTAGCACTCCTCGTTGTAGGCTATTGGGGCGAGTGTGCCGCTCGCGCCGTCGTACAGGCGGTACCCCCAGCCTCCCTCGTCGGTGTAGCCCACTGTGAAGGTGTTGTCTATGCTCCATCTGTCGGCAGGCAACCATTGGAAGCGTGCACGCACGGCGGCATTGTCGCCACCATCGCAATTATCTCCCGTGTAGTTGTTTGTGAAAAAGCCGTCGCTGTGGTTGTAGTATGTACCCACCGACCAACCGAAACGCTTACTTGCTGCCTCGTAGTGCGCAGCCTTTATGCGTATGTTGTTCTCGTTGCCATACTCCACCGATAGTCTTTTGCCTTGGAAATTAAGGGGTGACAGGGTGGTTATGTTTATTGTTCCGCCCGATGTATTGCGCCCGAACAGGGTGCTTTGCGCACCGCGTATAATCTGCACCTTGTCAATGTCGAACAGCTCAAAATCGTAGTTGTTCTTGTTCATCACGGGCTGCTGGTCTATGTTCATCCCCACAACGGGCTGGTCTATGCGCGAGCCGAAGCCGCGTACATAAATCGAAGAGGTCATTCGCGAACCGTAGTCGGGCTGATAGAAATTCGGTGCTGTGGCCGTGAGCTCTTTTATGCTGTTTATGTGCCTGTTCTCAATATCGGCACGGCCTATGGTGGTTACGGAGTATGGCTGCTTGTCTGCATCGTCGGACAATTTTACCGACGACACCACATCTATGCCTGCAAGCATAATGGTATCGGCCGTTTCGGCAAATGTGGTGATGAATAGTGAAATAAATGCAGCAATAAATGTCATACCCTTAGTTTGTGATTCGCGCGAAGATACGAAAAAAATATGGATTATTATCTATATAGATGTTAAAGGGGGCTATGCGGAGATGGCTAAAAAGTTTTTAGCCATCTCCAAAATAAATATTCCAAAATAATATAGGGCGTGTGATTACAAAATATCGCATTTATGCTTTTTCAACGCCTGCCGCAGGGTGCGCGAGTCGCATTGGCACGCTTTGTCGAGCAGTGCCCAAAACCGGTCGCTGTGGTTCATCTCCACGGTGTGGCACAGTTCATGCATCAGCACGTAGTCTATCAGTTCATCGGGTAGCAACACTAAATATATGCTGAGGTTTATGCTGCCGCGACTGCTGCAGCTACCCCAACGGGTGTGGCAGTCGCGCAGGCTCACACTGCTGAATGCAAAGCCGTGCTGCGTTGCAAGTTGTTGCAGGCGCCCGGGCAGAATTTCTTTTGCTCTGCTGCGTAGGCGCATTTTAATGACGTTGCGTATCCAGGCTTGCCGCTCGGGGCTGTGTAGGTTGGTGGCGGCAGGGTAGAGCAAGGTGTTGTGCCTGCCATTGTACCTTATGAGGAATTTATCCCCGTTGTGTGGTTGCAGTTCGAATGCAAATTGCGGGGTGTCTATGCGGTAGGCGACATCAATAGTTTCCGGTTGTATGGCATCCTGCTGCGCAAGCAGTTTCTTGCCGTACATCTCTAAAGCCCTCTCAAGGTCCTTGCCGGTTGCAAATGTGGGCAGTGTGATGCATAAAAGATTGGGGCGCGCACGCAATATTATGCGGCGCGCCCGTGGGTTACGGGTAATCTCGATGTTACCATATTGGGGGTGTGCGATAAGGCTTTTTTTGAGCATATCAGGCTACTATGTGTGTGCCGCTCTTGCCATCTATGGCATCGGCACGTGTTATCACCACCTGCGACACACCGTTGTCTATCGCGTTGAAGGCGTTGTCTATCTTGGGTATCATACCACCGTTCACGGTGCCGTCGGCAAGCAGTTCCTTGTAGCTTGCTTTGTCTATTGTGGCGATGAGGCTGTCGGCATCGTTGGGGTTGCGCATAACGCCGGGGAATTCAAAACAGTATGTGAGTGTCACATCATATAGTTTTGCAAGCCCTTTGGCGGTCTCTGCCGCCATAGTGTCGGCATTGGTGTTGAGCAGGTTGCCGTTGCCGTCGTGTGTGAGGGGTGCCACTATGGGCACAATGCCTTGCTCTATGAGCTTGCCTAACATCTGCCCGTCGGCATAATCAACGTCGCCCACAAAACCATAATCAACGTCGCCCACAGGGCGTTTGTGCGCTCTGATGATATTGCAGTCGGCACCGGTGAGGCCCAAGGCGTTCACTCCGCGTGCCTGCAGGCCGGCAACGATGTTTTTGTTCACAAGCCCGCCATATACCATTGTAACTACCTGTAAGGTGTCGGCATCGGTTATGCGGCGGCCGCCCACCATCTTACTCTCAATGCCCAATCGCTCGGCTATTTTGGTGGCCGAACGGCCACCGCCGTGAATGAGTACCTTCGCCCCCTCAATGGCCGTGAAGCGGTCGAGCAGGTCGGCAAGCGATGCGGGTTCCTCCACAATCTTGCCGCCCACCTTTATAACTGTAATCTTCTTTTTGTTCTCCATTTTACGGTATCTTAGAATCAAGGTTCAAGATAGGTGTAGCCATAGAGGCCCGAACGGTAGTTGGCAAGGAACTCCTTGCCCTCCTCGAGCGAAATCTTGCCCTGCTTCACCGACTTTGTCACCCAAGTCTCCAATGTGCGCACAAGGCGTTTGGCATCGAACTGCACATAGTCGAGCACGTCGGCAATGGTTTCGCCGTCTATAATCTTGTCTATGTGATAGCCATCCTTGTCCACGCTTATGTGCACGGCGTTGGTGTCGCCGAAGAGGTTGTGCATATCGCCTAAAATCTCCTGGTATGCACCCACAAGGAACACACCTATGTAGTATGGCTCGTTGTTCTTCACGCGGTGCACGCACAGCGAGTTGGCCTTGCCGTTGTAGTTTATGAACTCGGTAATTTTGCCGTCGCTGTCGCAGGTCATATCCTGAATGGTGCAGGTGCGGTCGGGGCGTTCGTCAAGCCTGTGAATGGGCATTATGGGGAAGAACTGGTCTATGGCCCAGGTGTCGGGGAGGCTCTGGAAGAGCGAGAAGTTTCCGAAATACTTGTCGGCAATGAGCTTGGGCAGTTTGCGGAAGTCCTCGGGCACGTGCTTCATAGTCTTGGCAATGGAGAGGATTTCGCGTGTAACCGACCAGAACATACTCTCAATCTGTGCGCGGGTTTTAAGGTCCACAATACCGTGGCTGAAGAGCTCCAATGCTTCCTCGCGTATCTGCTGCGCATCGTGGAAGGCCTCGAGCATAGTGCGCTGGTCCAGGTCGTCCCAAATTTTGTATAGCTCCTTCACGAGGTCGTGGTCCTCGGGGCCCACCTCCCAGTTCTCATCCATCTGCGGCAGGGCTGCGGTTTCCAGAATCTCGAAAATGAGCACGGCGTGGTGTGCCGATACCGAGCGACCGCTCTCTGTGATGATGTTGGGGTGGGGTATACCATTCTTGTCGGCAGCATCCACCATTGTGTAAACGGCATCGTTCACATACTCCTGAATGGAGTAGTTAACACTGCTCTCGCTACTCGACGAGCGTGTACCGTCGTAGTCCACTCCCAAGCCGCCACCTATATCGGTGAACTCCACCTTGAAGCCCATTTTATGCAGCTGCACATAGAACTGCGAAGCCTCGCGCAAGGCGGTCTTTATGTGGCGTATCTTGGTTACCTGGCTGCCTATGTGGAAATGTATGAGGCGCAGGCAGTCGCGTATGTCGTACTTGTCGAGCAGTTCCAGCGCCTCGAGCAGTTCACTCGATGTGAGGCCGAATTTGCTTGCATCGCCGCCGCTCTCTTCCCATTTGCCGCTGCCTTCCGATGCCAGTTTTATGCGTATGCCTATGTTGGGGCGCACACCAAGTCTTTTACCAATCTTGGCAATGCGTTTCAGCTCGTTCAACTTCTCTGCCACCAGGAATATGCTGCGCCCCATCTTCTGTGCCAGTAGCGCCATCTCAATGTAGCTGTCGTCCTTGTAGCCGTTGCAGATGATGAGCGAGTTGCTGTCGGTGTTCATTGCGATAACCTCGTGCAGCTCGGGCTTTGAGCCGGCCTCCAAGCCCATATTGTACTTTTTGCCGTGGCTCATAATCTCCTCTACCACAGGACGCATCTGGTTTACCTTTATGGGGTATACTATAAAGTGTTCTCCTTTGTAATTGTACTCCTCCGATGCTATTTTGAAACAGCCCGAAATCTTTTCGATGCGGTTGTCCAAAATGTCGGGGAAACGAATAAGAACAGGTGCGGCTACGTCGCGCAGTTGCAGTTCGTCCATCAACTGCTTCAAATCGACTTTTACGCCATCCTTCTTGGGGGTAACTGCTACGTTACCCTCCTCATTGATACTGAAATAGGAAGCTCCCCAGCCGTTGATGTTGTAGAGTTCCTCGGAGTCTTCAATGCGCCATCTTCTCATTTCTTGTGGTATTAGCTGTTATAAAATATCGTTTACGGTAGGTTGAACTGCTCGCAGAAAGCCTCAACCGATGATTCTATCTGTTTGCGGTCCTCTAATTTGTCGGCTGCAAATGTGTATTGCGCCTTTGCGTAGTGAGGCTCGCGCTTTGCAAGCTGCTCGATAATGAACGCGCGTAGTTCCTCGTCGTTCTTCTCCTTTATGAGCGGTCGCTGCTTGCGGGCTATGCTCAGGCGTATGAAGAGCCTCTCAACCGGTACCTGCAGATACACGGTGATGCCCTTGCTGTTCATATAGTCTATGTTGTCGAAGAAACAAGGTGTGCCACCGCCTGTGGATATTATCACATCCTCGAACTCGGCCACCTCGTGCAGCATACGGCGCTCGATGTCGCGGAACCCCTCCTCGCCCTTCTCGGCAAAAATCTGCGAGATGGTCTTGCGGAAACGCTCCTCGATGTAGCAGTCGAGGTCTATGAATGTGAGCCCCAGCTTGGCTGCAAGAGCACGCCCAAGTGTGGTTTTGCCGGCTCCCATATATCCGGTGAGCAGTATTCGTGTCATATGTTACTTCTTCTTTGTGTATCGGCGCCCTTTGGCTGCGGGCTTGCCACCCTCTTGCTGCTTTTTCACAATATCCAAGCACTCCTCGAGCGACAGCTCGGCGGGTGTCACATTCTTGGGTAGTTTGTAGTTGCTGCCGTTGTAGGCTATGTATGGGCCGAAACGGCCGTTAAGTACCTGCAGCGCGGGCTCGTTGTCAAAAGTTTTTATTATGCGCTCGGCCTCGGCTTTGCGTTTCTCCAATATGAGGGCTGTTGCCTCGTCGTATGATATTGTCAAGGGATCGTATGTCTTGGGTAGTGTGACATATGCAGCACCATACTTTATGTATGGGCCGAAACGGCCTGCACCAATGGTAACTCCCTCGCCCTCGAACTCGCCCAATGCACGTGGCAGGCTGAAGAGCCCCAATGCCTCCTCGAGTGTGATGGTCTCCAGTGTCTGCCCGGGCTTCATCTGTGCGAAGCGGGGCTTCTCCTCGTCGCTTGCCGAACCTATCTGCACGATGGGGCCGAAGCGGCCGATTTTCACCGACACGGGCTTGCCGCTTGCGGGGTCGGTGCCAAGCACGCGCTCGCCCACCTTGTGCTCGCTCTTTGTCTGCACGATGTTCTCTATCTGCGGTTCAAAGTCGGCATAAAAGTCCTTTATGAGGTTCACCCAGGGCTTCTTGCCATCGGCAATCTCGTCAAAGTCCTTTTCCACGGTGGCGGTGAAATTGTAATCCATAATCTCGGGGAAGAACTCGAGCAGGAAGTCGTTTACAACGATTCCTATGTCGGTGGGCAGCAGTTTGCCCTTTTCTGCTCCGATGTTCTCTTTGCCCTCTTTTGTCGTTATCTTCTTGTTCTTAAGTGTGAGGATGCTGTATTTGCGGCTTTCACCCGCCTTGTTGCCCTTCTCCACATATCCGCGCTGCTGTATGGTGCTTATGGTGGGGGCATATGTGGATGGGCGGCCTATACCAAGTTCCTCGAGCTTGCGCACAAGGCTTGCCTCGGTGTAGCGTGGCGGATGCTGCGTGAAGCGCTCGGTAGCGGTAATCTCGCACGCAACAAGCTGCTCACCTTTGTTCACGGCGGGTATTGATGTGGTGTCGTTGCCACTCTCCTCGTCGGTCGATTCGCGATACACGTGCAGGAAACCGTCGAATACGGTAACTTCGCCTGTTGCCACAAAACTCTCCTCGTGTCCGCTTATGGCTATGTTCACGGTTGTCTTTTCAACAAGCGCATCGGCCATTTGCGAGGCTATGGTGCGTTTCCATATAAGCTCGTAGAGGCGTTTCTCGGGCATTGTGCCGTCTATTGTGGCGTTGCTCATATATGTGGGGCGTATGGCCTCGTGTGCCTCCTGCGCTCCCTTTGAATTTGTGGAATAGTTGCGGCTCTTGAGATATTCGGCACCATAGGTGTCGGTAACCACGCTCTTGCAGGAACCTATGCACAGCGACGAGAGGTTCACCGAGTCGGTACGCATATAGGTGATGAAACCGGCCTCGTAGAGTCTTTGTGCCACCATCATTGTCTGCGACACGGTGAAGCCTAACTTGCGGGCTGCCTCCTGTTGCAGTGTGGATGTGGTAAACGGCGCAGCCGGGTATTTCTTCAAAGGTTTGGTGCTTACATCATCAATGATGAATGTGGCATTCTTGCAGGAATCAAGGAAGGATTCGGCCTCCTCTTTGGTCTTGAATCGCTTGGACAGTTCAGTGTTCAGAACACGTTTCTCACCGCCGTCGGCAGGCAGTTCGAACTGTGCCGTTACGCGGAACCCCGCCTCGCTCACAAATTTGTTAATCTCGCGCTCGCGCTCCACAATGAGGCGCACCGTAACCGACTGCACACGGCCTGCCGAGAGGGCGGGCTTCACCTTGCGCCACAGCACGGGCGAGAGCTTGAATCCCACAATGCGGTCGAGTACGCGGCGTGCCTGCTGGGCATAAACAAGGTTGGTGTCTATACTGCGCGGGTTTTCAATGGCATTCAGAATAGCGTTCTTCGTAATCTCGTGGAACACAATGCGCTTGGTCTTTTCGGGTTGCAAACCTAACACGGTATAAAGGTGCCAGCTGATGGCCTCTCCCTCGCGGTCTTCATCGGATGCAAGCCACACGGTGTCGGCCTTCTTTGCTTCGTTCTTTAGCGAGCTCACAAGTTTCTCCTTCTCTGCGGGAATCTCGTACACCGGCTCAAATGTGTCGGTGTCTATGCTGAACTCTTTCTTCTTAAGGTCGCAAATGTGCCCGTAGCTCGACATCACTTTGTAGTCCTTGCCCAGGAATTTCTCAATTGTCTTGGCTTTAGCGGGCGACTCAACTATAACTAAATTCTTCTGCATAATGCTTGCCTTTTTTCAAATTTGCGGCAAAAGTATTAAAGTTTCCTGTATTATCGGTTCAAAAAATCCAAAAAAAACAAAAAGAAAAACAAGCGTTTCACCTTAAAATAATATATTATTTTATATAGGTGTAAATTTTTTCTTTTCTTCGGGTAACGCGCTCCTCTTCTGTTAGAAAGTGGCGCTAAGTCCCAAAAGTATGTTTATACCCTGTTCGTAGTATCCTGCATACTTCACATATTCGCGGTTGAGCAGGTTATTACCCTCGATGAATGCACCTATGCGGTCCATAAACCTGTAGCTTGTGCGCAGGTTCAGCTCGTTCTTGTTCTTCGAGGGGGCGTCGTTGCCGTATGTTGCGAAATTGTATGCCAGGGTGATGTAGAAATCGTCGAGGAAACGGCTCTCGGCATTAAGACCAAGTTCAAACTCGGGCTTTGTGGCAAGGAGATATTTCTCGTCGCACTTCCAATGTGTGTAACGGCTGTTTGCCGATAGTTTCAGCCACCCCTCGTAGTCGTATGCGGCATTTGCTCCCACATATATGCGGGCGGTGTTCTCCTGGCCCATATAGCTTATTACCTCGAATTTGTCATTGAAAACATCAATTACTTCTACTGCATAGTTGAGGAAATCATCCTTTGTATAGGCATATCCCGCATACATATCCACAGAGAGGCTTTCGTGCGCTATGCGTGCGCCTGCAATAATATCAGCTATGTTATACGCGGGCTTGGGGAGTATGTTTATCCAGTATGAAGACAACTGCTCCATAGCATCGAATGTACCGGCTGTTCTGCCGCCTGTTATGTTGGCATAAAGGGTAAGTGTCTTGGTGACGGCACTCTCAATACCCAGGTCGGGTGCAATGGCAAAGCGGCTGCCGTTGTCGCTCAAGAGGCTCACATTGGCTCCGATGTGCAGCTTGGCGTGCTTGAAGTATATGTCGGTATATGGGTTAAAGTCGGCCGAAATGAAGTTTTTCAATGTTGCGGGGCCGCCATAGGTGTAATTGCTTATATCCATTCCCAGGTTTATGTTGCTTAAATCCCGGTCGTCAATCTCATGGCTTATCAATCCCTTAACATACATACGGTTCTGCCAGCGACTGTTTTTTATGCCATCGCTGTATTTGTAGTGGTTGCGGGCAAAGCCGACGCTGAACTTATAAGCAAACGGGCCTGTCAGCTGCGACACTCCGTTTACCTCGGCATTGAATTTTTGATTGTTCTGCTTGTCGGGGATGTTCTCGCCCTGATAGTTGAACACGTTGTTCTCTAAATTGCCGCTTGCTCCTAAAATAAGATAGTCGAAGCGGTGCTTATAGTCGGCGCTCACCCACGAATTGAACATACGTGAATCCCACTTCTGCACGGGGCCGTCAATCTCGCTGCTGAACCCCTCGATGGATGCCATAGCCTTTATGTTATCCCTTTTGGTAATGTCGTATTGGTAAGAAATCTTTCCATCTACATTATTGCCTGTGCCATAGCCCAATCGTGCATATCCCGGGAGGCTCTTTTTTTGTCCGGGCAGCAGTTCCGTTACATCCCTTTCGCTTGTGAATCCTTTGAACGGGTTTGCTTTCTGCGAGAATTCAAGCTCTAACGGGGTGTAGCCCGTGTTCTGCTCGGTTTGCGGTGTAAATCCCTTTTTGGTGGCTTTTGTAACCACGGGGGCATAGTCGTTCTCCACATTTATTACAGCGTTCAATGAATCCTTTTGTGCAAACAATGTGCACGATATTGCCATTGCCGCTGCTAAAATAATACTCTTCTTCATATGTATATGCTTATTATTGGTTTTCGGTTGAGAGGCTGTTCAGGCGCTCCTCTATGAGCGTTTTTATATCATCGTCGGCACTGTAGTTGCTTTGGAGCGACAGGAGGTATTGCTTTGCCTCGGCATTGCGCCCCTGCGATGCGTAGAGGTCGGCAAGAAGCACGAAACTGCGTGCAAGCCAGTAGGCGTGCGGGGTGCTTTCGTCTATGTACTCCATAATCTCCTTTTCGCACTCGCTGCTGCGCTCTTGGTCGAACATAAGCTGTGCAAGCAGATATTTGGCCTCGGCACCCTCTGTTGTGCGTGTATCCTTGGCAAGCTGTGCAAGGTCCTTTTCGGCAGCCTTGCCGTCGGCGGTGGCAAGGAGTGCTTTTGCGCGGTAGTATAGCGCTGTGCGTTTGCGCTCGGGGTTGAGGCCGCTTTTCAATGCCTCATTGGCAACTGTTATTGTTGCGGTATTGTCGCCTAAATTGTGTGTGCATTGCATAAGGTTGAAGCGGCAGGCAGTGCGTCGCTCCTCGTCGCTGCTCTTTTCAATAATTCTTTGGTACAGCTCTTTGGCCTTGTTCCACTCGCCGTTGGCAAGGTATATTTCCGATGCGTATGCCATAGCCTCCTCGCTGTATTTGTTGTCGGGCAATGCTATCACCTGCTTTAGATGTGCGAGCGCCTCGCTCTTGTTGCCCCGGTTGTAGTTTATCACACCAAGGTAGTAGTGGCTGTCTGTTGCAAACGCTCCATTGGGGAATTTGTTTATGTAGCCGTTGAATTTCTCCTTGGCCTCGTCTATGTTGCCGCGGCCATATATCTTTTCGGCTGCGATGAATGTGAGGGTGTCTGCCTCGCTGCTCTCCACCGCCTTTATACCCTTGGTGTTTGCGGCAAATTGGGTATATCCCTCAATGTCGCCGCTCTCCACATAGATGTTTTTGAGGTCCTGTGCCGCCACCTGCGCCTCGGCGCTGCCGGGGTATCGCGTTATTATGCTCTTGTACGCCTCAATGGCTTTTGCATAATTGCCGTCGTTGTTGTAAAGCATAGCCTTCTCCACTGCGGCGCGGCGTGCAAGGTCGCTGTGGGGGTAGCGGGCTGTTATCTGCTCAAATGCCTCTATGGCTTTAGCGTTCTCCTCCAGCTCAATGTAGGCACGTGCCATTTCGTAATAGGCCTGTTGTGCGTGGCTGCTTTCGGGGTAGCTGCTCACAAGGCTGTTGAGCGTGGTCACCTTACCGCGATAGTCCTTTTTAAGGCCTTGTGTGATGGCGCTGCGGTAGAGGGCATAATCGGCATTGCCGCTGTGTGTCTCACCCGCCTTGCGATAGTATTCGTCGGCCTTGCCGTAGTTGCGCTTGTAGAAATAGCAGTCGGCTATGCGGTTGTACGCATCGCTGCGCAGCTCGGCCTCGTTGCTGCCTGCCTGCTTTACGAATCGTTGGAATTCGGCCTCGGCACTGCTCATATCGCCGCTCTGGAAATAAGTATATGCAAGGCCGTATGTGGCTTTGCTGCTGTTGGCATCGCCCAAGGATATAACGCTCTTGTAGCTCTTTGCAGCGGCGGCATAGTCGCCTTTGTTGTAGAGTGCCTCGCCTCGCCAGTAGAGCGCTTCGCTGTATGTGGTTCTGTTGTATTGCGACAGGGCGATGGAGCGGTTGAAATACTCTATGGCCTTGTCCATATTGCCGTTGATATACTCCTGTACACCCAAACGGTAAAGAACCTTCTGCTTTGCCTCGTAAATCATAGGCGACGGGGTGGTAATCTTTTCTATCGACTCCAATGCCACGTCATAGTTGCGTGTGTTCATATATACCTCCACAAGGTATTTGTTCACCTGGTCGGAGTGTTTCGATTGGGGGTACTCGTTGAGGAAACGCTCAAAGACCTTTACGCTCTCGGCAAAGGGTGAGTAGCGTGTCTGGTGCAGGCAAAGGGCATAGTTGTAGAGGGCATCCTCGCGCAGAGCGTTGTCGCAGTCCATATTGGCGGCCTGCTCAAACGCCATTCTCGCGGCGGTCATATTCTTCTCGCCCACGGCAATCATACCAAGGTGCAGCAGCGAGTTCTGTGCCACGGCATCGTTGCCGTTGCTGCACTGCTCGAGGAGGGGTTTTGCCTTTTCGGCCTGCCCTGTTTCGTAATAGCTCAATGCGAGCTGGTAGATGGCAATGCGCTGCTGTTTGTCGGTTGCCGTGCCGTTTATGTAGGTTTCAAGCGGGGCTATGGCATCGGCATACTGCTCCTGCCCAAAGAGGGCTGCTCCAAGCATCTGGTTCATTGCTATGCCCTGCGGCTTTTTGCTGTGGTCGGCAATGAAGGCCTCGGCCACTTGCTGTGCTTGCCCGTATTTGCCCTGTTTCACATATACGCCGGCAATGTAGTATGGTACTTCAAGATAGTATTTGTCGCTCATCTCCACCTTCTTGAGCCCGTCGTAGGCCTGTTGCAGCTCGCCTGCGTGGTACTGTATTGCAGCGAGGTGGAACTGTGCATCCTCGGCGTGTCTTTTACCCGTGAGGGTGAGCGATGTGAGAAGGTTGCGCGCCAGCTGCTCCTCGCCGCACTCCTGCAGGGTGAGGGCATAATAGAGTTCGGCACGTTCGCGCGAATATACATCGAGGCGGTTGAAATCGGCCTCCTTGAACCATTTGTTGGCAAGTTCAAAGCTATGGCTGTAGTAGTACGACTCTGCTATAAGTGCGGCAACAATATCCCTGCGGCTTGTTTCGGGGTAGTCGGCAAGGTACTGGTGCAGCAGGGAACGGCCTTCTAAATGGTCGGTGCCGAATGTGGCCGATGCGCGCAGGAACTCAATCTCCTGTTGCTCGGCCGACGGCAGCGCTCTTGTGTCAATCTTGTTAAGGATATTGAGCGCGGCGGAATAGTCGCCGTCGGCGTGCAGCCTGCGCCCCTCGTTCATCAGGTGTCTTGAATCGTCGCCTGTGATGTTGCTTTGTGCGTGCAGCATAGTTGTCGCTGCCATAAGCATAATCAAAAAGATGCTTCTTCTCATTTTATATCGTTTTGTAAATTGTTTTCAGTTTTTCAATGCCCTTGCGAATGGATTGCAAGCCAAACTCCTCGGGCACGACATCCTCCATAGGTATCCAGCGCAGCTCCTCCACATCGTCGGCGGGTGTGAGTGTGCATCCATCGGTCTTGCACAGGAAAAAGAGGTCCATCGTGTGCTCCTCGAACCCCGAATAGATGTATTTGTTGGGCAGGGAAAAGAGATAGCGTGTCTCCTTTACCGCAAGCCCCGTCTCCTCGGCCACCTCGCGTGAAACACCCTCCTCGGCTGTTTCAAAACTATCGGTGAAGCCTCCGGGCAGGTCGAGCGTGCCTTTTGCCGGCTCCTTTGCACGCCTTGCCACTAAAAGTTCGTTCTTTTCATTCACAATGACGGCCACCGTGGCTGCAATGGGGTTGAAATAGAATACAAAGCCGCAGTCGCCGCATTTTTTCGACTTAAAATCGTTAATGCCAAAGTGGCTGCTGCCACATCGCGGGCAGTAGCCGAAAAGCTCCAACGGATGTTCTTTGTATTGCTCTGCGGACATTTTGCTTGTTGTTTTGTATATTAAATAAATAAAATGCGGGTGTGCGCGATACGCGCGTGCATATTTCGGTGCAAAAATAGCCAAAATGTGTGATAGGGCAAAGTGTTTGGCTGTTTTTCATTGTCCTTATTACAGGTGTTAAGTTCAATTATTGACAAATTTCGTATAAAGTGCTACCTTTGCATTGCAAAAATACACTTGCAGGCGGCGTGTTACAGCCACTGCAGTGTTGTTAACCGATGAAAAAATGACACCCAGGCAATTTTTGAGAGATTGGTCGCTTCCCATAGCTATGATAGGCGGCGTGGCAATGTATCTGCTATATGTGAATATCCCCCTGTTCGACGACACTCACCACGTGGCTGCCGAGGTCATTGGGGTGGTGCAGCCGTTGCTCATTTTTTCAATGCTTTTTGTCACCTTCTGCAAAGTGCGTTACACGGAACTCAAGCCTTGCAAGTGGCATTTCATTTTGCTTGCCTTTCAGTTGCTCACTTTTGCCGGAATCGCCCTTTTCATCGCGGGTTTTCGTGGTATATCACCCGCTGCGAAGGTGCTGCTCGAGGCGGCTATGCTGTGCCTGCTTTGCCCCACGGCAACGGCTGCGGCTGTCATTACCGCCAAGCTTGGTGGCAGTGCCGCATCGCTCATCACATACACAATGCTCATAAACGTGTCGGTGGCCGTGGTCGCCCCCTTCCTCATAACCTTATCGCACCCCGTGGAGGGGCTTTCGTTCTTCTCCTCGTTTATGCTCATAATGGGCAAGGTGTTTCCCTTGCTGCTCTTCCCGCTGTTGTGTGCCGAACTGTTGCGCAAGTTTATGCCGCGCCTGCATAGTCTGTTTGTTACAAGTGGGCGCAACCTGCCCTTCTATTTGTGGTTGGTGGCCTTGTCGCTTGCCATTGCTATGACTGCGCGAGCCATAGCGCACAGCAACCTGTCGTGGCTTGTTATGGCGGGCATTGCGGTGGTGTCGCTTGTCTGCTGCCTTGCGCAGTTTGCCATTGGGCGTGCGGTGGCAGCCCGTTACGGCGAGAGAATCACGGGCGGGCAGGCATTAGGGCAAAAGAACACCGTGTTTGCCATTTGGTTTGCATATACATTTTTAACTCCTGTAACAGCCATTGCGGGCGGCTTCTACTCGCTGTGGCATAATATAGTGAACACGCGGCAATTGTACAGGCATAATCACGGGAAATAGATACATACAAAAATGGTCCACATCAATGTGGACCATTTTTGTATGTATGTGGTTTGGTTTATCTCTTGATAAACTTGAAGTTCTTGAAATATACCTGCTGCTCTGTACCGCTTATGTTGGTGATGCGCAGTGCGCTTGCAGTCATACCGCCAAGTTCGTTTCCTGTATGTATAACGGGGTCGTTGTCGGCATAGTGCAGCAACGATACCTCGCGCCAGTTGCCATCTACAAGCAGTTCGAGTTTGAAGTTCTTGGCAACACCGTTCACTCCAAAGTTAAAGTCCATACCCTGGAATGTGATGGGGCGGTCGCTCTCCACAACGAATTCGCCGCCGGCCTGCCAGTTGATAACCTCCAGTGCCGATGCCACGGTAATGTCGCTGCCGCGCACACTCACGGGCAGGAGTGCCAACTGCTTAACGGTCGATTTCACCTTGAAGGGGTTGTAGTCGGCTGCGGTCTCCAGTGCCTTGCCGTTGAGCTTGTTGTAGCTCTCGGTAGCCTGTGTGAAGAGTGTCTGTATAGTGGGCAGCAGCACCTTTGTACCAAGCTTTATACCTGTCTGATAGGGGTGCAGCATAGCCTTGTTGTTCTCATTGTCATACATCTGCTTCTGTATTGAGCGTGCCTGAGCATAGAGGTTCTCAAAGTTGAGGAATGTGTATTCTTTAGTCTTCTTCTCGGCAACCTTCTTCATTTGGCACACAATATTGCCATAGTCGGCAAGCAGCTTGCCTTGCAGCAACCATGGGCGCAGTTCGTGTATGAGTTGGGGGTTGGTGTCATCTACGAGCAACAGGTCGCAGGCGAGCTTCAGCTCGTTGCATTTCTGGTTCAAGGCCTCTAATGCAGCGGCATCGCCCTCGATGGCCGCTTTTGCAGTGGGTTGCAGCTCCTCGCCCTCTTCGCGGCGGAATCCGTGGCCGTTGGGGCCGAGGTCCTTGTTATAAAGGGCAAATATCTCCAATGCCTTGTAGTTGCTTGGCAATATGCGGCGAAGGCTCTTGTGCCAGTTTGCCTCAAATTCGTATGCATCCATATTCCAGCAGTAGTCGGCAATACCGTAGAGCGATATTTTAGATGTTTCGGCATACTCCATAGGGTTGCTCACAAAGCCCGATACAAGGGGTGCAATATCCTTGCCGTTGCCATAGAGGGGGCCCATAAGCATATGGTCGCGCACAAAGTCGTTCACGGGGAAGTTCAACCATATATATCCCTTGCGCTGTATGCGCTCGTTAATCCACTCCATAGTGGCCTTGTCTATGCAGGCAACAACCGAGTTTCCTGTCCACATAACCTCAATGCCCTTGTTAAGTGTGCTGCCGAGTGTGCGCAGGTAACCCTTCTCCTCGTTGGCCCAACCGCGGTTATACTCTGTGGGGCACATAATGAGTGGTGCCACATCCTTTTTCTTCTGAATGAAATTGTTATCCACGTAGTTGAGCAGTTCGGCCTGCTTGTCGGCCTTTGTGCCCTCGCCCCAAATATCGTCGAAGAACACTGCGAATGCACGCACGCCAAGGTCGTACATCTTCTCGAGCTTGGCTACAAGTGCATCGCGGTCCTCGTTGTTCCACTTGATATCAACGCCCGGGTGAATGGCCCAGTAGAAGTTTACATAGTTCTTCTTGGCAACCTCCACAAGCTCGGCAATGCGGTTGGCCTCAGCCTCGGGGTAGGGAACACGCCATTTGTCGCGGTGCCAGGGATCGTCTTTGGGGCCGTAGATATATACGTTCATCTTGTTCTTGCCATAGAAATCGAGCTGGCTCAAACGTGCCTCGTGGCTCCAGGGGGTGCCGTAGAAGCCCTCTACTGTTCCACGGAAGGGTACATCGGGCCAGTCGGCAACTGCTACCTCCTCGTATATGCCGTTCTCCATTTCGCGTATGAGCGACTGTATTCCATAGAATAGTCCGCGCTCGTCGCTACCGGCAACAACCACGCCCTCTTGCGATACCTTAAGGTAGTAACCCTCGGCCTGCTTGGGAATGAATTTCTTGTACTTCTTCACCTCCTTGTCGCCCTTTACACCAAGAGTGACGGTGTACTTTTGGCCTTCTGCAATCTGCGGCTTCGCCTGTTTTATAGCCTCGCCTATGTAGCCGTTCATATACTTGTCGGCAGCCACCACGCTCCACTGTGCGGGAACATCGTACCACACCTCGGCAGGAGCCCACAAAATCTTTTTGTATCGGGGGTTCTGCGACCAATAACCTGCTTGTACAGTGCATAATGCGGCTATAA
The DNA here is from genome assembly GCA_017536765.1 of Bacteroidaceae bacterium. Classification (GTDB taxonomy): domain Bacteria; phylum Bacteroidota; class Bacteroidia; order Bacteroidales; family Bacteroidaceae; genus HGM04593. Next base: position 3,546 of record JAFXGV010000009.1, on the reverse strand, counting down.
GCAAAATGCCTAATGTAAAAATTTTCTTGTTCATAGTCGTAAATGTATGTTTAATTAAAAGTTATATTTCAGCATAGCGCAAATGCGGTGGTTTGTGACAGCGTGCGTGCCATCTATCTTGTAGCGGCTGTCGGCTGTGCCGTAGCCCACTGTGGTGGGGTTGTACTCCACACCTATCTGCATCGCGTTGTGTGTATATAGTACGCTGGGGGCCACACGCCATATATATGCGGCATTCTTTTCGCCACGCATATAGATGTCGCCCACAATGTCGTCCTCGCAACCAAGGTTCTTTACAAGGCCTGCAAAGAGGCAGTATGTGAGGTGTCCTTTCTTCATCTTCTGCTTGTATGTGATATCCACCCAGCCGGCAACGCTGCGCAGGGGGCTGTACTCCTGCTCGCCGTTGCTTTTTATCTTTGTAACGCCGTAGCCGCTTATCATAGAGAGGTGTGCGGCATTCTCGGCATAAGTTACACGGCCTTTGATGCCCCAGTTGCCGTTCTTGTACGATGCAAACGCTGTGGGCGAGATTGACACGATGTTCTCGTCAACCTTCAGTTTGCCGTTTGCAGTGCTTGCCTCGGTGCGTGGTTTCAGTGTGAGCAAATCCACACCCACGCCGGCCTGCCATTTGCTGCCCTTGTACATAGCTTGCAGATAAATTTCGGGAATCACTGCATCGCGGGCATAGTCGAACTTGCTGCCGGCAGGGCCGCTCGATGTGTACTGATACTGGTACAGTATGGTACCCGTGAGGGTGTATTTGCCACGGTAGTAGTTGTAGCGCACCTGTGGGCTGCGGCTGAAGGGGGTGAACGGAGCACCCGTCTCAAGCGTGAACACATCGGGCATCATATCGCCCATCATAGGGTGCCAGGCCTGGCCCACAAGAACATCCTGTTTCTCCCAAGCCATTTTGGCATATGCCTGGCGTATGCGCAGCACCGTGTTGCTTGTGCCGAAGCCTGCAAAGTCGGCCTCAATCTTGGCCGATGTGCTTGCACCTAAGAACTCGGGGCCTGTGATGTTGAGGCCCAGTCGGGTGGTAATGCTCAACAGCATCATATTGGGCTTTTGGTTCAGGTCATCGCCATTTATGTCCGGGTTCTCGTCCTTGGGCATATAGTAGAACTGTTCGCTGTTCGATGTATAGCTCTCGCGAGTGTCGAAACAGGCGTAGTTCCTGATGAAACCGTAAGGCTTTATGGTTATAGCCTTCTCTTGTGCGTGGCTGCAAAGCGCAAATGCGGCAATGGCAGCAGTCAAAAATAACTTTTTCATAGTGTTTTATGTGTGTTAAGGGTGCACGGGCACCAACGGGTTTATTCAAAAAATCCTGTTTTTCCCACGTAGATGATGAGTGAATATCCTATTACGAGTGAGATAACTCCTAAAATTACTCCCACACGCAGCATCTGCGACGACTTTATGAGTCCTGTGGAGTGGGCTATGGCATTGGGCGGTGTGCTTATGGGCAACGCCATTGCAAACGAGGCCGACAGCGCCACTCCAATGAGCAGTGTACCTATGCCGCCATACTCGCCAAGCGAGGGGCCAAGCCCGCGCCCCACGGCAGCTAAGATGGGTACCATAAGCGCTGTTGCCGCCGAGTTTGATATGAAGGTCGAAAGTACCCAGCATATTACGCCGCCACCAATCAGCACGGCAAGCACGGGCCAATTGCCAAATGGTATTGCGTTCACCAATGTGCTTGCGAGCCCGGTCTTGTTCATTGCAGTGCCAAGCGCAAAACCACCGGCCACCATCCACAGGCAGGCCCAGTCAATATCCTTTAGGTCCTTCGACTTTATGATGCGGGTGATGGAGAACACACCCACGGGGATGAGTGCCACTACATACGAGTTTATTCCCACAAGTCTTTCAAACATCCACAGCAGAATGGTTATGGCAAGTGTGAAATATATCACATTTGTCCTCCACCCCTTTTTTGCGCCACCGTCAATGCGCAGGTGTATCTCCTTGGCTGTAAAGGGGTGGAATATTCGCAAAAGCACCCAGGCGATGACAAGAATCACAAGCATAAGCGGCGTCATCACCATCATCCAGTCGCCGAATCCTATACCCAGGTTAAGCCCTGTAGTGTCGTTAAGGTAACCTAATGCTATTCCGTTGGGCGGTGTGCCTATTGGTGTGGCAATGCCGCCAATGTTGGCTCCAATGGGTATGGCAAGTGCGAGCGCCGCACAGCCCTTTTCCTCCTTGGGCAGCGATTTAAGCACAGGTGCCAGGAATGTGAGCATCATTGCCGCCGTGGCGGTGTTGCTCACAAACATCGAGAATATTGCGGTTACAAGCATAAAGCCGAAGAGCACGGTGTAGGGCTTGGTGCCAAATGGTTTGAGCATCGCGCGCGCAAGGGTTATGTCCACACCGCTTTTCGATGCCACTAATGCCAGCACGAAACCACCCAAGAAGAGCATCACCGTTTGGTCGGCAAATGTGCCCATTATGGCCTTGTAGCTCACCAACTGGCTGCGGCTCACCTCGTCGAGCCCGCTTATGAGCGGTGTTATGGCGCTGTTCGATATTGTGAGTAGCGAAACAACTATGATGAGCAGCGAGGTGGTCCACGCAGGCACCGCCTCTTCAATCCACATAAGGGCTGCCCATATGAAAATAGCAATCACCCTTTGCTGCACCACGGTGAGCCCCTCTATGCCAAAACTTTCGGTTGGAAGTACTGCCAAAATGAGGCCGAGTAGCGATACAAGGCCCACTTTGATATATCTGTTATACCTTTTGAAAAATCTGATAATGCTGTTTTGTCGCTGTTCTGTTTCCATTTTCCTCCGTCATTATTTCGCCCGCGCGCGGGTAACGTTTGCTAAATTACTTGAAAGAATCCAAAGAATCAAAAAAACAGCGGCACTTTTATGCTTTATGCCTGCAAATTCCCAAATTTAATTGTTATAACGATAAATAAATGTTATAGTTATGGCAACAATCAGTTTGACAAAAGAGAGTTTTTCAAAGCGTGTGGCACATTTGGGTACCGGCCTTTCGCAATTCAAGTTCATTGGTGCGCGCCCTGCCGTGGTCGATTTTTATGCACCCTGGTGCGGCCCCTGCAATATGGTTGCTCCCATTATGGAGGATTTGTCCAAAGAGTACGATGAAAAGGTTGATTTTTACAAGGTGGATGTGGATGAGGAGAATGAGCTGTCGGCCTATTTCGGCATACGTTCTATTCCCACTATCCTCTTTATTACGGCCGATGGGGTAATGAGCCGCCACACCGGTGCGTTGTTGCGTGAGCAGTTGAAAAATGAGATAAACAAACTGCTTTGATTCGATAGTTTGGGTAGATGCTTGCTTGCAAGGTTTTTCTAACTTGCTATAAAGTTCTCGGTGGCCCGTGAGTTTTTCTTTGTTTAATCTTATTTTTATACGTTCTTTCATCGCGTGAAAGAACCAAAGCGCCCGGCACGCGCAAAAATCAGTCACAACAGCCTTCTGCTCACGAGTCGCAAGCGACATCCTTCGTTCGGCTGTTGTTTGGCGCAAACAGCTTTTCGTTCAACC
>JAFXGV010000033.1 GCA_017536765.1 Bacteroidaceae bacterium | reverse complement strand
ACAAACACAACAAACAATCTAAATGCTACAGAAACTATTTGGGTTCGAACCCGCAAAAACCACCGTTCGCACCGAGATAATGTCGGGCCTTACCACATTTATGACAATGGCATATATCCTTGCCGTAAACCCCAACATTTTAAGCGATGCAGGTATGGACAAAGGAGCCCTCTTCACCACCACCGCACTTATTTCGGCACTATCCACCATGCTTATGGCCTTTTACGCCAAACTGCCCTACGCACTTGCCCCGGGTATGGGGCTAAACGCCTTTTTCGCCTACACCGTATGCCTCATTATGGGCTATTCGTGGCAGTTTGCACTCACCGCAGTATTCATTGAGGGAATAATATTCATTCTGCTCACCATAAGCAATTTACGCGACAAAATAGTAACAGCTCTGCCCGACACAGTAAAAAAGGCCATAAGCGTGGGAATTGGTATATACATAGCATTCATAGGTATGCAGCAAGCCAAAATTGTGGTAAACAGCGACGCCACCTTGGTAACTTTGGGCGACATAACACACGGCCCCGCTCTGCTGGCATTCATAGGACTTATAATCACATCGGCTCTCTTGGTTTACAGAATAAAAGGAGCACTAATGTTCGGTATTCTTGCAACCACCATCATAGGCATTCCTATGGGCATCACAAAAATAGACGGAATATTCAGCCTGCCGCCATCTATTGAACCCATCTTCCTAAAATTCGAGTGGCATAAGATATTTACAATGGATATGCTTATTGTGGTATTCACTTTCCTTTTTGTTGATTTATTCGACACCATAGGAACGCTGCTTGGAGTGTCGCAAGACAACGGGCTCATTGACGAAAAGAACCCGCGAGGGCTTAAAAAGGCCTTTATGGTAGACGCCATAGGAACCACCGTGGGAGCCGTAATGGGTACAAGCACGGTGACCACGCTGGTAGAGAGCGCTGCCGGCGTAAAGGAGGGTGGCCGCAGCGGCATAACCGCCTTCACCACCGCCCTATGTTTTTTCGCAGCATTGTTACTCTCACCCATATTCCTTGCAATCCCGCCATCGGCAACAGCACCCATATTGGTGTTGGTGGGCCTTATGATGACTGCCGCTGTGGTAAAAATAGATTTTGGTCACTACCTCGATGCCATACCCGCTTTTGTATGCATTATATTTATGCCACTCACATACAGCATATCCGAAGGCATCATCTGGGGACACATATCATATGTTCTGCTATGCCTCATCACAGGGCACCGCAAGAGGTTAAGGTTCGGAATGTATATATTGGCAGCATTCTTCCTCATAAAATATTTGATGTAACAAGCAAAAAAACAGCCACATTCTCCTCGGTCACCCCTTAAAAGGTTTCCGAGGAGAAATAGCCCTCCACCCTATTGAGCCAAAGAGCGCGCTGCTCAGGTTCGGCCTGCGCCACCATATTGAAACTTATCCAATGGCTGTTTTTAATGCCTATCGTTTCGAATGTTCCTCTGAAAAGTGCCTTTGAAAGAGCGTTGCCAAAGCGCGATTCATAAACATCGGCCGGAGTGTTCATCGTGGTAACCACCGTCAGCCGTTTCAATTTTTCCAAACGCGACTGCATAGCACCGCCGGTGGTGTAATCGTATGCCACAAGCGGGAATATGACTCTGTCGATGAATCCTTTCGTGAGCGCCGGCATAAGCATCCACCATACAGGGAAGATGAACGCCAAGTGCTCGGCCTCCTCAAGAAGCGCCTTGTAGGCAAGCACCTGTTTGTCGAGCATAGCAAGCGCCTTTTCGGGTTCGTGGCGGGCAAGCACAAAGGCTTGCAAATCGTGGCTGCTCATCACGGGATTGAAGTTATCTTTGTCTAAGTTTATCACATCGCAGTGCCCGCATAGTTCGGCACCGCGCTTTGCAGCCATAAGAATGGCATTGCAGAAACTGCCATCGTAGGGGTGGTTAAAGACAATAAGGGTTCTCATACTGTTTTTTTTTGCAAAAACAGCCGAATTTCATCTTTAGTTCGGTGCTTTATGCTCTTTTATGCCGTTTGAGTTTAGGAATTAACGAAAATTGCTTATATTTGCAATTATTATGCGCACACACGCGATGTACGCGCCCGCAAGGGAGGCGGTTTTGCGCAGAGAGCACAACAATACGACAAGAAAAACAATATAAAAACATTAAATAAATGAGCGACCAACGTTATATGATGCGCGGAGTATCGGCATCGAAAGAGGATGTTCACAACGCTATAAAGAACATCGACAAGGGACTCTATCCCAAAGCATTCTGTAAAATAATCCCCGACATTTTGGGCGGCGATGCCGAATATTGCAACATAATGCACGCCGACGGCGCAGGCACGAAATCGTCACTTGCATATCTCTATTGGAAAGAGACCGGCGACATTTCGGTGTGGAAAGGCATTGCACAAGATGCGCTGATAATGAACATAGACGACCTGCTTTGCGTGGGTGCAACCGATAACATCCTTGTTTCGTCAACCATAGGGCGCAACAAACTGCTTGTTCCCGGCGAGGTAATCTCGGCCATCATAAACGGCACAGACGAGCTGCTTGCCGAGCTGCGCGAAATGGGCGTGGGCGTTTATGCCACAGGTGGCGAGACGGCTGACGTTGGCGACCTGGTGCGCACAATAATTGTTGACAGCACGGTTACCTGCCGTATGAAACGCAGCGATGTGATAGACAACGCCAACATTGCGGCGGGCGACGTCATTGTAGGTCTTGCATCATACGGACAGGCCACATACGAAAAGGAGTACAACGGAGGTATGGGCAGCAACGGCCTCACATCGGCACGCCACGATGTGTTCAGCAAGTACCTTGCCGAGAAATATCCCGAAAGTTACGACAAGGGCGTGCCCGCAGAACTCATATACTCGGGTGGTCTCAAACTCACCGACGAGGTAGAGGGCTCGCCCATAGATGCAGGCAAGTTAGTGCTATCCCCCACCCGCACATACGCGCCCATAGTAAAGAAGATATTGGATGCTCTGCGCCCGCACATCCACGGAATGGTACACTGCTCGGGCGGCGCACAGACAAAGGTTATGCACTTTGTGGAGAATAAGCGCGTGATAAAGGACAACCTCTTCCCCATCCCACCGCTCTTCAAGACAATAAAGGAGCAGAGCGGCACCGACTGGGCCGAGATGTACAAGGTTTTCAATATGGGCCACCGCCTGGAGGTTTATGTAAAACCCGAACACGCCGACGAGATTATTGCCATAAGCAAGAGCTTTGGCGTGGATGCACAGGTTGTGGGCCGCGTGGAGGCAGCCGAAAAGAACGAACTTATAATTGAAAGCCCCTACGGCACATTCAAGTATTAAGAGAGTATGGAGAACGAAAATTCACTTTTGAGCAAGCTCAACGACCTGGAGGCCCGCTTCCAGGAGGTATCGACACTGATAACCGACCCCGCAGTGGTGGCCGATATGAAGCGTTACGTGAGGCTCAACAAAGAGTATCGCGAGCTGGAGGAGATTCTTGCCGCACGCAAGCGATATATACAGCTGCTCACATCGCAGCGCGAGGCTAAGGACCTGCTTGCCAACGAGAGCGATGCCGAACTGCGCGAAATGGCACGCGAGGAGCTCGATATATGCGAGAAGGAGATACCCGCCACAGAGGAGGAGATAAAGCTGTTGCTGATACCCGCCGACCCCCAGGACGACAAGAACGCTATCCTGGAGATTCGCGGTGGCACGGGCGGCGACGAGGCAGCCATCTTCGCCGGCGACCTGTTCCGTATGTACAGCAAATATTGCGAAACCAAAGGCTGGAAACTCGAGGTGTCGAGCTGCAGCGAGGGCACATCGGGCGGTTACAAGGAGATTATATGCACCGTGACCGGTGAAAAGGTATATGGCACGCTCAAATACGAATCGGGTGTGCACCGTGTGCAGCGAGTGCCTGCCACAGAAACACAGGGGCGCGTGCACACATCGGCGGCATCGGTAGCCGTGCTCCCCGAAGCCGAAACTTTCGACGTGGAGATTACCGAGAGCGCCATAAAGTGGGACACCTTCCGCTCAAGCGGTGCCGGTGGCCAGAATGTGAACAAGGTGGAATCGGGCGTGCGCTTGCGCTACCCCTGGCTCAACCCCGAAACAGGGCAGACCGAGGAGATACTAATAGAGTGTACCGAAACGCGCGACCAACCCAAGAACAAGGAGCGCGCTCTTGCGCGCCTGCGCACTCTCATATATGACCGCGAGCACCAGCGATATGCCGACGACATTGCCAACAAGCGCAAGACTATGGTGTCCACAGGCGACCGTTCGGCCAAGATACGCACCTACAACTACCCCCAGGGGCGCATCACCGACCACCGCATAAACTACACCATCTACAACCTGTCGGCCTTTGTAAACGGTGACATACAGGACTGCATAGACCACCTCATTGTGGCCGAGAACACCGAACGAATGAAAGAAAACGAATTATAACAAAAACCATAAGCTATGAACAAAGAGCAACTCATAAAACAGATTAAGGAGAAACGCTCGTTTCTCTGTGTAGGCCTCGACAGCGACATCAAGAAGATGCCCGCCTGTGTAAAGGACAACGAAGATGCCATCTTCGATTTCAACAAAGCCATCATAGATGCAACAGCCCCCTACACCGTTGCCTACAAGCCCAACCTTGCCTTCTACGAGGCATTCGGTGTGAAGGGCTGGATAAGCTTTGAGAAAACAGTTAAATACATAAAGGAGAACTACCCCGAAATATTCATCATTGCCGATGCAAAACGCGGCGACATAGGCAACACATCGGCACTGTACGCACGTTCGTTCTTCGAGGAGATGAAGGTGGATTCAATCACCGTGGCTCCTTATATGGGCGAAGACAGCGTGAAGCCTTTCCTTGCCTACGAGGACACTTGGGTTATTCTGCTTGCACTCACATCGAACCCCGGTTCACACGACTTCCAGCTCACAAAAGACGAAGAGGGAACAATGCTCTTTGAGAAGGTGCTTGCCACATCGCAAAAATGGGGAAGCGACCAAAATATGATGTATGTAGTGGGTGCCACACAGGGCAAATCGTTCGAGAACGTGCGCCGCATAGTACCCAACCACTTCCTGCTTGTTCCCGGTGTGGGAGCACAGGGCGGTTCGCTCGAGGAGGTGTGCAAGTATGGTATGAACAAGGATTGCGGCCTGCTTGTAAACGCCAGCCGTGCCATCATTTTTGCCGATGGCAGCGAAAACTTTGCAGCTGTGGCAGCCGAGAAGGCACGCGACTATCAGCAGCAGATGGAGCGTGAACTAAAAGCCCACAATATCATCTAAATTTGCATTTTTTGCGTTATTTTATACACAAAGCAACGAAGAATCGGAACAAAAGAATTATCTTCGTATTTTGAAAAACATTAAGAGATTATGAAATTCACAGCTCAACAAATAGCATCGTTCATCAACGGCGAGGTTATAGGCAATAAAGATGCCGAGGTATATACATTTGCAAAAATAGAGGAAGGCACTGCCGGTGCGCTATCGTTCCTTGCAAACCCCAAATATACCGAGTATATATATACCACAAACTCTTCGGTAGTGCTTGTGAACAAGGATTTCGAAGCAAACGGCGATATTAAGGCCACTCTCATTAAAGTGGATAATGCATACGAAAGCCTTGCCAAACTTATGACTATGTACGAGGCAAGCAAGCCCAAGAAACAGGGCATAAGTTCACTTGCATCTATTTCACCCACTGCCAAGGTGGGCGAGAACTGCTATATTGCCCCCTTTGCTGTTATAGGCGACGGTTGCGAGATAGGCGACGGCTGCTACATACACGACGGTGTGTCGGTGGGCGATGGTGCCAAGGTGGGCAACAACTGCATTCTTTATGCCCACGTAACCATATATCACGACTGCCGCATAGGCAACAACTGTATTCTGCACAGTGGTTGCGTGGTAGGTGCCGACGGTTTCGGCTTCGCCCCCACTGCCAACGGATATGACAAGATACCCCAGACCGGTATTGTGGTTATTGAGGACAACGTGGAGATTGGTGCTAACACCTGCATAGACCGCGCCACAATGGGCTCAACCGTTATACACAGCGGCGTGAAGCTCGACAACCTCATACAGATAGCCCACAACGACGAGATAGGCTCGCACACGGTAATGGCATCGCAGGCCGGCATCGCAGGCTCGGCCAAGATTGGCGAGTGGTGTATGATTGGCGGCCAGGCAGGTGTGTCGGGCCATTGCAAGATGGGCGACCGCACAATTGTGGGTGCACAGTGCGGCATCATAGGCAGCCGCAAGGGCGGCGAAACACTCTTAGGTTCTCCCGCAATGGATGCCAAGGAGTTCATACGCGCTTCGGCCTACCTGAAGAAACTCCCCGACCTCGACAAGAAGGTGAAAGAGCTTATGAAAGAGATTGAAGCATTGAAAAAACAGTAAAAAAGATATTGCTATGAACAAGCAAAAGACATTGAACGGATGTTTCTCGCTATTCGGTAAAGGACTTCATACAGGATTGAGCCTCACGGTGACATTCAACCCTGCACCCGAGAACTACGGATACAAGATACAGCGTATCGACCTCCCCGGAGAGCCCATAATAGATGCAGTAGCCGAGAACGTGACAGAAACCACACGTGGTACCGTGCTCACCAAAGGCGAGGCACGCGTAAGCACCGTGGAGCACGCATTGGCAGCGCTCTTTGCATTGGGTATTGACAACTGCTTGATGCAGGTAAACGGTCCCGAGTTCCCCATTCTCGACGGTAGCGCAAAATTCTATGTGGAGAACATAGAGCGCGTGGGCGTTAAGGAGCAGAACGCCGAAAAGGATGTTTTCGTGATAAAATCGAAAATAGAGATAAAGGACGAAAAGACAGGCAACTCCATAATAATTCTCCCCGACGAGAACTTCAGCCTTAACGTACTTGTGCATTACGACTCGGGCGTTCTCTACAACCAATATGCCACATTGGAGAATATGGAGGATTTCAAGGAGGAGATTGCATCGAGCCGCACATTCGTGTTTGTGCGCGAGCTTGAACCCCTTCTCAACCTGGGCCTCATAAAGGGTGGCGACCTGGACAATGCCATCGTTATCTACGAAAAAGAGATGCCACAGGACAAGTACGACCAGCTTGCCGATGTACTGGGTGTTCCTCATATGGATGCCAAGAAACTTGGTTACTTAAACCACAAACCCCTTGTGTGGAACAACGAGCCTGCACGTCACAAGCTGCTCGACATCATAGGCGACCTTGCCCTCATAGGCAAGCCCTTGCAGGGCCGCATTATTGCCACCTGCCCCGGCCACACTATAAATAATAAGTTCGCGCGCGCGATGCGCAAGGTTATTCGCGAGCACCAGATTCAGGCGCCCATCTACGATCCCAACCGCGAACCTGTGATGGACACAATGCGCATACGCGAGTTATTGCCCCACCGCAGCCCTATGCTCCTGATTGACAAAATCATTGAGGTAGGTTCCAATTACGTCGTGGGTGTGAAAAACGTAACCTGCAACGAAGCCTTCTTCAACGGACATTTCCCCAATAACCCCGTAATGCCCGGTGTACTCATCGTGGAGGCTATGTCGCAGTGTGGTGCCACATTCATACTCAATATGCTCGACGAGCCCGAACTATACTCTACCTATTTCGTTAAGATAGAGAAAATAGCATTCCACAAGCTTGTGGTTCCCGGTGACACACTGGTGTTCAAGGTAGAGCAGAACACTCCCCTGCGCCACGGCCTTGCAATGATGCACGGCTACGCATTCGTGGGCGAGAAACTCGTTGCAGAGGCACAGTTCACAGGGCAGATAAGCAAGAAATAATATTTTTTAGAAAACTAACTATAAAACATAAAACTACTATGATAAGTCCATTAGCTTATGTCGATCCCGATGCAAAATTGGGAGCTAACTGCGAGGTGGGCGCATTTGCCTTCATCGACAAGAATGTAGTGATTGGTGACAATTGTATTATTATGCCCCACGCCTGCATCATAGGCGGCACCCGTATGGGCAATAACAACAAGATATATCACGGAGCCATCATAGGCGGCGATCCCCAGGACCTCAAGTTCGTGGGCGAGGAGACCACCGTGGAGATTGGCGACAACAATATGATACGCGAGAACGCTACCATACACCGCGGCACCGCTTCCAAAGGAAAAACCGTGGTGGGCAGCAACAACCTGCTTATGGAGAACGTTCATATAGCGCACGACTGCGAGGTGGGCAGCGGTTGCATCATAGGCAACTCCACCAAGCTTGCCGGCGAGGTGGTGGTTGATGACTGTGCCATCATAAGCGCCTGCGTGCTTGTGCACCAGTTCTGCCACATTGGCGGTTACGGTATGATTCAGGGCGGCAGCCGCTTCAGCAAGGATGTTCCTCCCTACATCATCGTGGGCCGCGAGCCTGCAAAGTACTGCGGCCTTAACATTGTGGGATTGCGCCGCCGCGGTTTCTCAAACGAAACCATAGGGCACATACACAATGCATACCGCTTGCTCTACAACGATGGCAACAACGTATCTACCGCAGTAGCAAAGATTAAGGAAACAATACCTATGATTCCCGAGGTGGAGCATATTGTAAACTTCATAGAGAAACAGGCTTCACGCGGAATTATCGGTTAATTTAAGAAAAAGAAAAGAGTTATGGTATATAAATTCAGGCTATTATCGGACGAGGTTGAGGACTTCAGAAGAGATATTGAAATAGACTCCGATGCCACTTTCCTCGACCTTCACAAGGCAATTCTTGAGTCGGTGAACTACCCCGACGACCAGATGACATCGTTCTTCATCTGCAACGACAATTGGATAAAGGAGATTGAGATTACACGCGAGGAGATGGACAGAATGTCCGAGGAGGAGAGCTACGTGATGGATGAGTGCGTAATAGGCGATATCGTGGAAGAGGAAAAGCAGAAACTTATGTATGTGTTCGACCCTCTTGCCGACCGCGTATTCTATATGGAGCTGAGCAAAATAGAGTTCGGCAAAGGATGCGCTGCCGCCACCTGTGTGAAATCTACAGGCGAGGCCCCCAAGCAGACACTGAACTTTGACGAACTTATGAAGAAAGAGGTGCCCGGCGCAACCACCGACAGCGACTTCGAAGAGGATTTCTATGGCAGCGAAGGCTACAACGACGAGGATATCGACGAAGATGGCTTCGGCATTGGCGGCATCGAGGATATCAGCTCGATAGACGACCTCTATTAACCCACCTCACCCACATAAAGGAGAGATGAACAATTTAGTCGTGCTCATAGGCCCCACGGCTGTTGGAAAAACCGAAACAAGTTTTGCAATAGCAAGCCGCTTTGGCTGTCCCATAATATCGGCCGACTCCAGGCAGATGTACAAAGGGCTGCAGATAGGCACGGCAATGCCCACACCCGAGGAGCTTGCCCGGCATAAACACTATTTTGTCGGGCAGCTCGCCCCGGGCGACTACTACAGCGCTGCACGCTACGAAGAGGAGGTGCTTGCGCTGCTCGAGGAAGAATTCCCCCACCACCCCACAATGCTGCTCTCGGGCGGCTCAATGATGTACATCGATGCCGTGTGCAAAGGCATAGACGACATTCCCACGGTAGATGCCGACACGCGGCAGATGATTCTTGACAAATACGAACGCGAGGGGCTTGAACAGCTAAGCAACGAACTGCGCCTGCTCGACCAAGAGTATTACAACCAGGCCGACATAAAAAACCCCAAGCGCGTGATGCACGCACTGGAAATATGCTATATGACGGGCAAGCCCTACAGTTCGTTCCGCAAGCAAGAGAGCAAAAAACGCCCGTTCAACATTATAAAAATAGGATTACGCCGCGAACGCGAGGAGCTATACAGCCGCATAAACCGCCGCGTGGACATTATGATGGAGCAAGGCCTGTTGGAGGAGGCAAAGCGTTTCTACCATCTAAAGGAGCACAACTCGCTCAACACCGTGGGCTACAAGGAGATGTTCAAATACATAGACGGCGAGTGGCCGCTCGACTTCGCAATAGAAAAGATAAAGCAGAACACCCGCATATATTCGCGCAAGCAGGTTACCTGGTATCGCAAGGACAAGGATATAACCTGGTTCCACCCAAGCGAAACCGATAAAATAATTGCACACATAGAGAACTCTATAAAGTAGAGGCCCTCTTGTGTAAAGCCACAATCGCAAAAGCAAAATCATAAATGAAAAGATATATACTGTATATACTGCTTGCCTTGGCAGTGGCCCTGCCCGTTGAGGCACAGCGCATAGAGAGCGGCTACATACTGTCGAGCGATTTCAAAGACGACCACGGCGGCAAATTAGGCAAAGGTGCCTTGCAATACCTATCGGGCAGCTACACGCTGCCACTCGCTGTTGAGAGGGTGCAACAGATAAAAAGGACATACAGCACCACCACTACCCCAAGCGGGCAGATAGCAACGAGAGAGAAGAACGACACCGTGATGAGCACCAGAATGTGGCAGCTGACATTCACGGGCAAGTATGCAGCATTCGACTATGAAGGTGCCGCCTTGCAATACCTGCCCGAAAACACCATAAACACAGGCGTTATGATAACGCACGTGTGCCCCATAGCCCATAGGTGGAACCTCATAGCAACCACCGGCATCACACTAAACGCCACATCGTCATACATACGCCTGCAAAGCCTTGCCGTTACAGCGGGCCTCATATTCCAATACACCGTAAACAAGAACCTATTTGTGGGTGTGGGCGCTGTGGGAACAACAGCCTACGGCCAGCCGGTGGTAATCCCCGCACCAATAATCAACTGGAGGCGCGGCGGGCGCTACAGCATAGAACTGAATATGCACGGCAAGCCACAACTCACCCTTGCAGCACAGATAAACGAGAAAACACGGCTCACACTCACACCGTTTGACAGCGAGCGTTTCTCGGCTGTCACCAGAGTAAACGGTGAGCACAAAGTATTCTCGCAGAACATATTTAACGCAAGCCTGGGCGCATCGTACCGCTTTACCAAACATTGGTCGCTAAATGGAGAAATTGGTTACATATACCGCCACACTGCACGCGTGCAGGAGCGCAGCTTCAAAGCATTTTGGGAGGACCTCTTCAGCGACGATAACCGTATGAGATATGCCAACAATTGCACCTTCTCTTTTGGTCTTCGCTACCACTTCAGGTAAGTTTGTATAATTACCATATATTGTCATTGCTCAAACAACGGCATAGGTAATTCATAAGCTATATTATGGAAGATGACTAAAAAGTGTATTTTTGCGTTACGCTTGCCTTCAAAATCCTCATTTACGCCCAGTAAACTGCGGTTTTTCAGGCTGCGCAAGCCTTAAACTACATCTTTTTATTCATCTCCCTGCAAAATGAGGCTGCTAAAAAATACTTTTTAGTCAGCCTCATTTTTTATACCCAATTGTTAAATATTATAAAATTATAGTACTATGCATTGCAAGGTACTATACAATTATATACATTTGCACAGGAATAATAAAACAGAAGAAAATGTATATAGAAAATGTAAAATCGCAAATGCGCAAAGGGATGCTCGAATACAGCATAATGCTGCTACTGCGCGACAAGCCCTTTTACACCTCCGACATCATAAACGCATTGGAGAGAGCCAACCTCATAGTGGTTGAAGGCACGCTCTATCCCCTGCTGTCGAGGTTGCGAAAAGAGGGCATACTCGACTATGAGTGGCAAGAGAGCCCGCAGGGACCACCACGCAAGTACTACAAACTTACAGATGCCGGTTGCCAGGCGTTAGCTATACTCGACGAAAACTGGAACAACCTTGCCGAAACCATTACACAAATAAAGAACATTGAAGAATAAAAACAACATAACTATATGAAAAGAACAATTAACGTAAACCTCGGAGGCCGTCCCTTTCAAATAACGGAAGATGCCTACACCCGCCTCGACGACTACCTCAAGAGCATTGCCGCCTGCCTCAAGCACAATGAGTATGGCGAGGAGATTGTTTCCGACATTGAAGCACGTATTGGCGAGCTGTGCGACGAACGTCTGCAACAGAGCCGTGCCGGGTTCATCGACGTAGAACTGGTGAACGAGATGATAAACCGTATGGGCAACCCCGAAGCTATGATGGAAGAGGAAGAACAACCCCAAACAGCCGAAGCCAACGAGAAACCGAAAAACAGTGACGATAATAAAGAGAAGGAGTACAAGGAGTTCTTCAAGAACATAAAATTGGAGAAGAAATTCTACCTCAATAAAGAGGAGCGTATGATTGGCGGTGTGGTGTCCGGCATTGCTGCATACCTTAACGTAGATGTAACCATATTGCGCATAATTATGGTGTTGCTTATTGCAGCTATTGGGCTCATCGCACTGCTTGCCTACCTCATTGTATGGGCCATTACTCCCACAGCCGAAACCACCACCGACAAGCTGCGTATGCAGGGCATAGAACCAACCCCCGAAAACATTGCGGACAGGCTCACCAACGAGGAGAGCAAAGCAAAATGCAGCGACAACAAGGCGGAGGTTGCAAAAAAGGAGCGATTGAAAACCATTCTACTTGCAGTAGCCATTGTGGTGGCAGCACTCTTCTTCCACCCCACGATAACAATCATAGGCAATAACCCCTTTTTATACATTACGGGGTTCTGCGCCACCCTCACATTTGCCCTTCTTGTAATATATGTAGCGCTGGGGCTCACAAACCTGCTGAGTGAAAAATATAAAAAGATTGTCTTTATATCGTTTATCACATCACTCGTTGTTACAATAGTATTTATTGTTTTAAGTTACCTTTCAACCAATATAAACATATGAAAAAGATAAACAACATACACATTGGCGGCCGTGCCTTTTTCTTTGAGGAGGATGCAAGCAGCATAATGGAGCAGTACCTTGCACGCATAAAGGAACTCTACCGCGACAATGGCGAGGACCTTAAAGTAGCCGACGTGGAGCACCGCATTGCCGAGTTCTGCACGGCTCGCGTGGGAGAGAGCGGCATTGTAAATGCAGCACTCATAGAGGAGGCAATAAAGAGCATAGGCATAGAGATAGAGACACCCACTGCACAACCTGCCAAAGCGACCGAGCAGCCCACCGACGAGGCTAAAACCGAGGAGCCACGCGACCACAGCAACGAGCCGTGGTACCGCGCAATGCTCTTAGGCAGCAAGATATTCCGCAACCCGCACGACAGTTATATTGGCGGCGTGCTTGCAGGCCTTGCAGCATACTTTGGTATCAGTGCAGCCCTACTACGCATCATCACAGTCATTCTTTTCATTGTGGAGCCCACAGGAATCCTTTACTTTGTATATATTGCACTGTGGATAATATTCCCCAAAGCCAAAAGCATTATGGACTACACCCGTATGCGCCGCGTTGGTGCCAAAGGTGCTAAAGAGAGCGTGGAGGCAGCGTGGAAGAGCAACTACGAGCGCACTATGGCAGAACTTGCCCAGCCGCCCGCAAGCGGTTGCCTCCCTATGCTGGTGAAGATACTCTTCTTCCTTCCCCTTGTTCCGCTTGCCATAGCACTGTGTA
Source organism: Bacteroidaceae bacterium (assembly GCA_017536765.1). Lineage (GTDB taxonomy): Bacteria > Bacteroidota > Bacteroidia > Bacteroidales > Bacteroidaceae > HGM04593. The sequence goes on along the minus strand of JAFXGV010000033.1, from coordinate 16,648 downwards.
TATTTGCAATATTCATAATTGTTCTGCCCATTGGTTTTATATACATATTTGCAATTGGTGGCACAGCGACACTCTTTACCGTGCCTCTTGCAGTTATGGCAATATCGCTTGTAACAGCCATAGCAGTAATGGCCTTTGCACTCATATACTGGATATTGAACAGAGTGAACGTGTGCAAGCCTATGAACAAATGGCCCAAGATAATACTTGCCACCCTGTTAATTATTTCGCTGCTGTTTGCAGGCATAGGTGCATACCGCGTTTCAAAGAGCTGCGACAGCTATGAAAACCTGTGGCAAAAGATAGAAAACGAGTTTTCAAAGTTCATCGACGGTGGCTTTCTCAAACATCTGACTCTTGGAAAGGTTACTATGAAAAGTGGCCAATTTTACAACGAATTTCCAATTGGCGAAAGCGGCAAAAAGGTATTTGGTGCCATTTGGGACAAGGAACTGCAAAACTGCAATATTCCTTTTGTGGTGGAAACGACACACAACGAACGCGGCGAGTACAACATATATTTCTATCGCCACCAAGGCAGTGTAATGGAGATAAAGCACAGGGTGGCAAACAAAGAGTACGATGCCTGCTACACAGTGAATACCGAGGAGTTGAATGGCTACATCTATTTCATTTGGGATGGAGAAAAGAACACCCTCTACAGCGACGAGATATATGAAACGCCCACCAATTCCAGGAGCACCACTTTTGAAAAACGCACCGATGCCATAAGAATAGATGCCATAGGGCACGACGGCGCATTCAACTTTGGCAACGCCGCTGAAAAGGGGCTCACACCCTTCTCCTTCTTCTTCTATGGCAACCAAAGAATACCAAGTTTGCTTGTAGGTGGCGACGAAAACGAAGGCTTAGAGATTGCACCCTCATCCACATACAAGCACCTGAAAGATGTTGAGTTCAACGGCAACGAGGAAGAGGAAACAGACTACCCCACTGCAAAAAGCAATATGAACATAGACGAGGACAAACTGAACAAAGCCATAGATGATGTAATGAAACTTGGCCAAAGAGCCGACAGCATAATAAACGATGCCCAAGGCATTGTAGATATTAGCAACGCAAAACAATAGACAATTTCCATAACGACGTTTCGGGCGTGCCACTAAAAAATGGCACGCCCGATTTTATTTGATTATAACAGAAAACATTATAAAATGTTAAAGTAAATTTTGCTATTTGTCCGTTTGCGCTATCTTTGTAAAATAATATAGTACATAAGCGAAATAACATCAATATATGAAATTTAGAATTCTTTTTATAATACTTATTGCCACATCGGCAGCCACATTTGCGCAGGCCGACAAATACGCCGTAGCAGCCAAAAGTGGTAACGCGGCGGCACAATACAATCTTGGTTTGTGTTATTCCCGCGGCCTTGGTGTACAAAAATCATATGCCGAGGCAGTTAAGTGGTACACGAAGGCTGCCGAGCAACAATTTGCCGATGCACAATACAACCTTGCCGTCTGCTATGCCAATGGACAAGGTGTGACACCTTCGTATGCCGAGGCTGTCAAATGGTACTTGAAGGCGGCAAAACAGGGAGTGATAAATGCGCAATACAACCTTGCAGTGTGCTACGACAACGGCAAGGGAGTGGCACAATCTAAAGCCGATGCCGCCAAATGGTACCGGAAGGCGGCCGAACAGGGACATAAAAACTCGCAATACAACATTGGCGTGTGCTATGCCAACGGCGAGGGTATTACACAATCATACACCGATGCTGTTTACTGGTTCTCAAAAGCGGCAGAACAGGGACACGTAGACGCCCAATACAACCTTGCAGTGTGCTACGAGAATGGGCAAGGAGTGACACAATCGCAGCACGAAGCCTTTATGTGGTACCTAAAAGCAGCGGAACAGGGAGATGCCACATCGCAATACAACCTTGCGGTGTGTTATGCCAATGGTAGCGGTGTTGTTGAATCCTATACCGATGCCGTTAAGTGGTACCAAAAAGCAGCAGAACAGGGAGTGGTAAAGGCACAATACAACCTTGCAGTGTGCTACGACATCGGCAAGGGAGTGATACAATCGCCCACCGAGGCGGCCAAATGGTATCTTTGTGCTGCCGAACAAGGACACGTTAACGCACAGTACGACATAGGCCTGTGCTACGACAGTGGTAACGGTGTGGCGCAATCGTATGCCGAAGCTGTCAAGTGGTATCGCCGTGCAGCAGAGCAAGGACACGCCGAGGCGCAGTGTAACCTTGGTGTGTGCTATTACAACGGCGAGGGAGTGACAAGGTCATTCAAAGAGGCCGCAAAGTGGTATAAACTGGCTGCAGAGCAAGGGAACGTTGCAGCACAAAACAATCTTGGCATATGTTATGCCAATGGCGACGGTGTTGAACAATCATTCGAAGAAGCCGAAAAATGGTATCGCCGCGCCGTGGAACAAGGATACACCGATGCCGAAAAGAACCTTTCCGATTTGGATAATAAAAGAAGGAAGGCTGCAAACATAAACAGCCAAACAGCACTACAGGAAAATGAGAAAAAGAAGAATCCCGATAAAGCATATTTTGAAGAGGCGAAGCTACAGGCAGAGCAAGGAGATGCCGCGGCACAATATAAATTAGGCATTTGCTATGCTTGGGCCAACGGCACAAAAAAGTCGTACACCGAAGCAGCCAAATGGTACCGTCGCGCAGCCGAACAAGGATATGCCGCTGCCGAAAACGAACTTGGCAACTGCTACAAAAAAGGCGAAGGAGTTGCACAATCGGATACCGAAGCTGCATACTGGTACAAGAGAGCGGCAGAACAAGGCAACATCTATGCACAAACCAATCTGGGCCATTGCTACTACAAAGGCAATGGCGTTGCACAATCATACACCGATGCCGTACACTGGTACCAAACAGCTGCCGATGCCGGTTCTTTAACAGCACAAACACACCTTGGAATCTGTTACTACAACGGCCACGGTGTAACAAAATCGTACCCCCAAGCGGTCAAACTATTTCGAGAAGCGGCAGAAGGCGGAATAGCTAATGCGAGTACTTTTCTTGGGCTTTGTTGCGAGAAAGGAAGAGGCATAGCCCAATCATACAGCGAGGCTGTCAAATGGTACAGCAAAGCAGCCGAACAGGGAGATGCCAAAGCACAATACCACCTTGCAGTCTGCTACTACAATGGTTGGGGAGTAGAAGAATCGTACCCCGATGCCGTAAAATGGTATCGGCACGCCGCCAAACAGGGACACGCCGAGGCACAATATAGGCTGGGCCTATGTTACGACGGTGGTGCCGGAGTTGAAAAATCGGAAAGCGAAGCTATCAAATGGCTGAAAGAGGCCGCCAAACAGGAGCACGAAGAGGCGCAGCAACACCTGTTCTTAAAGGGTATTTCTATTAAGTAATAGTTGTCTGTCACTAATATAACCGCCCCTGCCAAGTATCACGCTCGCGCATACGTTTTTTCACCTTTTCCACGAGCTCGTGGTTTTTTATACCCCAATCGGGTGCCACAAGCAGTTCCTTGGGCGACTGCGATGCAAAGCGCTCAAGCACAAGTGTGGGGCGCAGGCGCTCAACGTAATCGACAACGGTATCTATGTAGTCGTTTAATCCAAACAGGTGGAAATCTGTGGGGCATTGGGCATACTCATCGGCCATACGGGTGCCACGTATCAACTGCAGCTGGTGCATCTTGAGTGTGGTGAGCGGCAGTTTCGATAGTTCTGCAGCCTGCCTCATAAGTTCGGTTTTATCCTCCCCGGGTAACCCCAAGATGATGTGGCCGCCCACAGGTATTCCGCAAGCGGCGGTGCGCTCCACGGCATCCACCACCGTGGCATAGTCGTGCCCGCGGTTTATGCGCAGCAGGGTGGCATCGTTGCAGCTTTCTATGCCATACTCCACAAGGAGAAATGTGCGCTGCGCAAGCTCCTGCAAGTAAGCAAGCAGGGAGGGCGGCATACAATCGGGGCGTGTGCCAATGACTATCCCCACACAGCCCTCCACAGCCAAGGCCTCTTCGTAGCGCCGCTGCAACACGTCGAGCGATTCATAAGTATTTGTATAGGCCTGGAAATATGCAAGGTAGCGCATATTCGGGTATTTGCGTGCAAAAAAGGCTATACCCTCGCGCATCTGCTCGGCAACCGATTTATTACGATGGCAATAGGCGGGATTAAACGTGCGGTTGTTGCAGTAGGTGCAACCGCCCCACCCCTTTGTGCCGTCACGGTTGGGGCAGGTGAAACCACCGTCGAGGGTTATCTTTTGCACCTTGAAGGGAAACTGCTGTTGCAGGTAACTGCCAAAGTCGTTGTAGTAGAAACGTTCAATTACACTCATATCAATGCAAAATTACAAAAAGCAAACGATTATATCCCCCTTTTGGGGAGCTAATGTAAAAAAGATTAACTATCTTCGTAACCACGAAGTAATAATTTATAAATATATACAATGAAAAAGTTCTTCACACTCATCATCACACTCATTGTTGCCACCGCAATACAGGCCGGCGACAAATTCAAGCTCACCGATGCAATGTATGGCGGTTACTGGCCCCAAACCTACGCAGCCATTAAGCCTATGGCCGACGGCGAGCACTTTGCCCGTATGAGCAGCGACCGCACTATGATTCTTATGGGCTCGTTCAAGGATGGCAGCATTGTTGATACCCTCTTCAACGCAGCCACAGCACGCGGGTTCGACAAAAAACGCATAGACGGCTATCAATTCTCGCCCGACGAGAGCCGCATACTGTTGCAAACAAACACCGTGGGCATCTACCGCAACTCCTTCACTGCCGAGCACTACATCTTCTCGCGCAAGAACAACAAGGTTGCCCCCTTGTCGCAGAACGGAGCACAGCAGGTACCCAAATTCTCGCCCGACGGCACTATGATTGCATTCGTGCGCAACAACGACATATTCCTGGTGAAACTGCTGTTCGACAACAGCGAGTCGCAGATAACCACCGATGGTGCAGCCGGCAAGATAATAAACGGTATCCCCGACTGGGTGAACGAGGAGGAGTTTATGACCAACTGCTCATACGATTTCAGTGCCGACAGCAAGGTTATTGCATACGTCAAGTACGACGAGAGCGAGGTTATGATGTACGATATGCCTATGTACCTGCCCACAGGCAAGGAGAATGTGGCAATGGAGCCCTTCTGCGCACCATACAGCTTCAAATACCCCGTGGCAGGTGCAGCCAACTCAAAAATATCGGTGCACTCGTTTGAGATAAAGAGCCGCAAGACACGCCAGCTGAATGTACCCATCCCCGAGGAGGGCTACATACCCCGCATCAAGTTCACCGACGATGCCAACACACTTGCCGTGCTCACACTCAACCGCCACCAGAACGTAATGGATATATTTGCCGTGAACCCCCTCTCGGGCATAAGCAAACGCATTGTGCGCGAGGAGAGCGACACCTATCTCAACGAGCAGGTATATGCAAACATAGAGTTCATTGGCGACCACTTCATTCTCCACAGCGAGCGCAGCGGATACAACCAGCTATACCTCTACACCACAGGCGGCGAACTTGTGCGCCCCATCACCGAAGGCAATTTTGAGGTTAAGGAGTTCTTTGGCTGGGACAAGAAGAAAAACGAGTTCTACTACCGCAGCAACGAGGGCAGCCCCCTGCGCGACAATATATATAAGGTAAATGCCAAAGGCAAAAAGACACAGCTCACCAAGGGAGAGGGCAGCAACAGCGCAGTGTTCAGCAATGGGTTGAAATATTTCATCAACACATTCTCAAACATAAATACCCCGCACATAGTAACTACCAACGACAACAGCGGCAAGACAATAAAGACACTCATCGACAACAAAGCCCTTGTGGAGAGCCTTGCCAAGTTCGATATGCCCACCAAGGAGTTCTTTACCTTCAACACCACCGACGGCACACAGCTGAACGGCTGGATGGTAAAGCCTGCCGATTTCGATGAGAGCAAACAGTACCCCGTGGTGATGTTCCAATACAGCGGCCCCTACTCGCAGCAGGTGAATGACAGCTGGTACATTGGTAACTACGGCAATGCAATGTTCGAGAGCTATATGGCAAGCGAGGGATTCATTATGGTGTGCGTAGATGGTCGCGGAACAGGTGGCCGTGGAACAGAGTTTGGCAAATGCACCTATTTGAACATTGGCAAATACGAGCCTGCCGACCAGGTGGAGGCTGCAAAATATTTGGGTTCACTACCCTATGTAGATGAGAACAACATAGGTATATGGGGCTGGAGCTTTGGCGGATACAACACCATTATGTCTATGAGCCAGGACGATGCAGTGTTCAAGGCAGGCGTTGCAGTGGCAGCACCCACCGACTGGCGTTTCTACGACACGGTATATACCGAGCGTTATATGCGCACACCCAAAGAGAACAAGGAGGGATATGACAATGGTTCGGCCATTGTAAATGCCGACAAACTGCACGGCAAGCTGTTGCTTGTACACGGCACTGCCGACGACAATGTGCACCTGCGCAATATGATACGCTACACTCACGCACTGAACCAAGCCAACAAGGAGTTTGAAATGGCGCTCTACCCCGATAGCAACCACAGCATCTATCACGGCAGCAACACCCGTTTCCACCTCTTTACACGCATCGCCAAATTCTTCATCGAGAATTTGAAGTAAAAGTAAATAACTCCCTCCCCCTACGGGTACTCCCTCTTTGAAAAGCGGGAGAGTTTTATAAAGAAGAAGCCGTCGCAGGTACCTGCGACGGCTTCTTAGTATAGATAACTGATATTTACACAGCCTTTGGTGTAGCGGCAAAAGCAAATATCAACATTGCAGCGAGCACCACTATAAGTACGATAACTGCAATCTGCTTCAACAACTGCTTGCGTTTTTTGTCGGCTTTGCGCTTGCGGTCCTTGGCAATGCGCGCCTCGCTTTTCTTCTTCTCTGCCATTACTTACCCTCCTTCAAATTGAGTGCAATGTTAAGTTCGTCGAGCTGTGCGGGGTCCAGAACCGAGGGAGCATCAATCATTGTGTCGCGGCCCGAATTGTTCTTGGGGAATGCAATGCAGTCGCGTATTGAATCGAGGCCTGCGAAGAGGCTCACCCAACGGTCGAGGCCGTATGCCAAACCGCCGTGAGGGGGTGCGCCATACTTAAAGGCATCGAGCAGCCAGCCAAACTGCTGCTGTGCACGCTCGGGAGTGAAGCCAAGCAGAGCGAACATCTTATTCTGCAGTTCGCTGTCGTATATACGAATGGAGCCACCGCCCACTTCAACACCGTTAATTACCATATCGTATGCATTGGCACGCACAGCACCCATATCGGTGTCGAGCAATGGAATATCCTCGGGCTTGGGCGATGTGAAGGGATGATGCATTGCCATATAACGGCCCTCCTCGCTGTACTCGAACAATGGGAAATCAACCACCCACAGGCAAGAGAACTTGTTTTTGTCGCGCAGGCCAAGTTGCTGTGCCACCTCGAGGCGAAGCTCACACAATTGCTTGCGTGTCTTCATAGCATCGTCGCCGCTTAGAATGAGTATGAGGTCGCCTGCCTCGGCGGCAAAGGCCGCCTTCATCTGCTGCAATACCTCTTGCGAATAGAACTTGTCAACGCTCGATTTCACTGTGCCGTCGGCCTCCACGCGGGCATAAACCATACCCTTGGCACCAATCTGCGGGCGGCGCACAAAGTCGGTGAGAGCATCGAGCTGCTTGCGGGTATATGTGGCTGCACCCTTGGCACAGATACCGCCAATGTACTCGGCGCTGTCGAACACACCAAAGCCGTGGCCCTTCATAATATCCATAAGCTCCACGAACTTCATTTCAAAACGTGTGTCGGGCTTGTCGCTGCCATAGTACTTCATAGCATCGTGCCAGGTGATACGGGGGAATGCCTCGGTGAGCTCCACACCGCGTATTGTCTTGAACAGGTGCTTTGCCATACCCTCGAACAGGGTTATTACATCCTCCTGCTCCACAAAGCTCATCTCGCAGTCTATCTGTGTAAACTCGGGCTGGCGGTCGGCACGCAAGTCCTCGTCGCGGAAACATTTCACAATCTGGAAATAGCGGTCGAAGCCCGACACCATAAGCAACTGCTTGAACAGCTGGGGGCTCTGGGGCAATGCATAGAACTGCCCGGGGTTCATACGCGAAGGCACCACAAAGTCGCGTGCGCCCTCGGGGGTGGAACCAATGAGCATAGGTGTCTCAACCTCTATGAAGTTCATTGAATCGAGATAACGGCGCACCTCCATTGTCATTTGGTGACGTATCTCCAGGTTCTTGCGCACAGCCTCGCGACGAAGGTCCAGATAGCGGTACTTCATACGTATATCGTCGCCGCCATCGGTGTTATTCTCTATAGTGAAGGGAGGCGTTGCAGCCTCGTTCAATATATTCAACTCGCTCACTATAATCTCAATATCGCCCGTGGGGATATTGGCATTCTTGCTCTGGCGCTCACTCACCACGCCGGTAGCCTGAATAACATATTCGCGGCCCAGGTGCGAAGCCTTCTCGCAAAGTTCGGCATTGCTATCCTCGCTGAAAACCAGCTGAGTTATACCGTAGCGGTCGCGCAAATCGACAAAGGTCATACCACCCATTTTGCGGGCACGCTGCACCCAACCGCTCAAAGTAACTGTTTTATTTACATCGGACAAACGGAGTTCGCCACAAGTATTCGTACGAAACATTTTATACTATATTTTTTTGATTAAACGTTTTAACTCGCGAAATTAAGCAAAAAAAACGGGATTCGGCCTAAAAGAGCCATAATATTATTATAAATAAGGTGCCTATGAGCCTTTTTGCACACAGCAGAAGAAATAAATTGCATTTCGTTATGGAATTTTAATAGTTTGGCACGGTTTTTGTAAGAAATCTTATGTAAAAATATTGTTTGCGTGCGAGATAATGGCTTTATCTTCGCAACGGAAAAGAGAAAACACATTTACTACAAGGGAAAACATAGAAGAAAAACGCTCTATACACCCCTATTATTTTTTATTGAGGAGAAGAGGATATGGAAAATTTTTCACAAGGAATGTCGGAAATACTGTCGCTCAGCAGGGAAGAGGCACGTCGCTTGCGCAGCAAGTGCATAAACCCCGAACATCTGCTGCTTGGCATAATAAGCCGCGGGAAGAACGCTGCGGTAGATATACTTAACAAGTTCAATGTAGATATTGCAAGCATAAAGGAGCGCATAGAGGAGCGTTGCGCACAACCCATCACCGATGAAACAGAGGAGCAGAGGGATGTGGAGCTTGGTTTTCAGACAGCCAAGATTTTGCGTCTGAGCACCTTGGAGGCGCGCCATTTGAAGGAGAACACCGATGCCGAGCACATACTGCTGGGCATACTGCGCGAAAAGGAGAACATTGCTGCCGGCATATTGGGAGAGAACGATGTGACATACAGCCGCGTGATGGAGGCCATCAAAAATATGAAGCCCGACATCACAAGCGGATTCGGTTTCACCGATCCCGAGGAGGAGGAAGACTCCGCCCCGGGCAAGTCCTACAATATGGGCAAACAGCAATTCGGCAACACCGGCACACGCACCGAGAAGCAGAGGAACGACACCCCTGTGCTCGACAATTTCGGTACCGACATAACCCGCGCTGCAAGCGAGGGCAAGCTGGACCCCGTTGTGGGGCGCGAAAAGGAGATTGAGCGCATATCGCAGATATTGAGCCGCCGCAAGAAGAACAACCCCATACTCATAGGCGAGCCCGGCGTGGGCAAGTCGGCCATTGTAGAGGGGCTTGCACAGCGCATCATAGAGCGCAAGACATCGCGCACGCTGTTCGACAAGCGCATCGTGGCGCTCGATATGACAGCCGTGGTGGCCGGTACAAAATACCGCGGACAGTTCGAGGAGCGCCTGCAATCCATAATGAACGAACTTGAAAAGAACCCCAACATAATTCTGTTCATCGACGAGATACACACCATAGTGGGCGCCGGCTCGGCCCCCGGCACTATGGATGCAGCCAACATACTGAAGCCCGCCCTTGCACGTGGCGAGATACAGTGCATAGGCGCCACCACAATAGACGAGTATCGCAAAAGCATAGAGAAGGACGGTGCTCTGGAGCGTCGTTTCCAGAAGGTGCTTGTTGAGCCCACATCGGCCGACGACACCTACACCATTCTCAAAAACATAAAAGAGCGTTACGAGAACCACCACAACGTCACCTACACCGACGAGGCCCTGCTGGCGTGTGTCAAATTGACAGACCGCTACATTACCGACCGTTGCTTCCCCGACAAGGCTATAGATGCAATGGACGAGGCCGGTGCGCGTATGCACATAAGCAATATAAACGTGCCCAAGGAGATTGAGGAGCAAGAGGCGCTGCTCGACCGGGTGAACCGCGAAAAGAACGATGCCGTAAAGTGTCAGGACTTTGAGCGTGCCGCCAACTGCCGCGACAAGGAGAAGCAGCTGCAAGCCGAGCTTGCCGGTATGAAGGCCGAGTGGGAAAAGAGCCGTGCCGAGAACCGCCAGACGGTGACCGACGAGCACGTGGCAGGCGTGGTGTCGATGATTTCGGGCGTGCCTATGCAGCGTATGCAGCAGGACGAGTGGACACGCCTGCGCGGTATGAAGGCCGAACTGCAAGCCAAAGTGATAGCACAAGACAGTGCAATAGAAAAACTCACAAAAGCGATACAGCGCAGCCGTGTGGGCCTGCAGAACCCCAACAAGCCCATTGGCACATTTATGTTCTTAGGCCCCACAGGTGTGGGAAAGACACTGCTTGCAAAGGAGCTTGCCAAGTTTATGTTCGGCTCGGCCGATGCCCTCATACGCGTGGATATGAGCGAGTATATGGAAAAGTTCACCGTTTCGCGCCTGGTGGGTGCCCCTCCGGGATACGTAGGTTACGAGGAGGGTGGCCAGCTCACCGAGCGAGTGCGCCGCCGCCCCTACTCCATTGTGCTGCTCGACGAGATTGAGAAGGCACACACCGATGTGTTCAACCTTCTTTTGCAGGTGATGGACGAAGGCCGTCTCACCGACAGCTACGGCCGCACGGTGGATTTCCGCAACACGGTGCTCATAATGACATCGAATGTGGGAACACGCGAACTCAAGGACTTTGGCACCGGTGTAGGCTTCACAAAGGACCTGCGTACCGGCGACAAGGAGTATTCGCGCAGCGTGGTGCAAAAGGCACTTAACAAGCGCTTTGCTCCCGAGTTCATAAACCGCATCGACGAGATTATAAACTTCGACCAGCTGGGGCTCGATGCCATTGTAAATATTGTAGATTTGGAGCTCGCACAAATAGTAAAACGTGTAAAGGAACTCGGTTATACAATAGATGTAACCCCAGAGGCCAAGCAATACCTTGCAGGCAAAGGCTACGACATACAATATGGTGCACGCCCGCTGAAACGCGCGCTGCAAACATATGTAGAGGATGAGATTTCGGAACTGCTGCTATGCGGCTCCTTGCAGGCCGGCGACCACATAGTGGTGGCGGTTGAAGAGGAAAAACTCAAATTCAACATAGAAAAGCCGCAGGCGTAAGCCACAGGCCACCGACAAAGCAGAGGCTCTTGGACTGACATTCTTTCCAAGAGCCTCTGCCATTTTGGCGCAACAACCCATTTGGCACTCTATTTGTTTATAACATAATGAAACGTTATGCGTGCTCATTTCAATGGTCGAGGACAAAACGCAGTTTTGTCATTTCGAACGTATGTGAGAAATCTTGTGAAACCTGCCACGTTTCTCACTATGTATAAACATTGAACATTTTACGCATAAAAAGTATTAAACGAAAAATTAACCAAAAACAGATAAAAGATATGCAAAAAGGTAACATTGGGGTAACAACCGAAAACATTTTCCCCGTCATTAAAAAGTTTCTTTACAGCGACCACGAGATTTTCTTGCGCGAGATAGTATCGAACGCCATAGATGCCACACAAAAACTGAAAACCCTCTACGAAAAGGGTGAGTACAAAGGCGAGCTTGGCAATATGAAGGTAACCGTGTCACTCAGCAGCGATGCCATCACCGTCAGCGACAACGGTATCGGCCTCACAGCCGAGGAGATTGAGAAATACATCAACCAGATAGCCCTGTCGGGTGCAACAGATTTCTTGGAGAAATACAAGGACAGTGCCAATTCCATTATAGGCCACTTCGGTCTTGGTTTTTACTCGGCCTTTATGGTATCGAAGAAGGTGGAGATTGTCACAAAATCATACAAAGAGGGTGCGCAGGCAGTTAAATGGAGCTGCGACGGCAGCCCCGAATATACATTGGAGGAGTGCGACAAGGCCACACGCGGTACCGATATCATTATGTACATCGACGACGAGAGCAAGGAGTTCTTGGAAGAGAGCCGCATAAGCAACATACTGAACAAATATTGCCGTTTCTTGCCCGTGGAGATAGCATTCGGCAAGAAAAAGGAGTGGAAGGATGGCAAGCAGGTGGAAACCGCCGAGGACAACATAATAAACGACACCACCCCGCTGTGGACACGCAAGCCCGCCGAGCTTAAAGACGAGGACTACAAGGAGTTCTACCGCAAGCTCTATCCTATGAGCGATGAGCCTCTCTTCTGGATACACCTGAACGTGGATTTCCCCTTCCACCTCACCGGTATCCTTTACTTCCCCAAGGTAAAGAGCAACCTCGACCTGCAAAAGAACAAGATACAGCTATTCTGCAACCAGGTGTATGTGACCGACGAGGTTGAGGGTATAGTACCCGATTTCCTCACCCTTATGCACGGTGTTATAGACTCGCCCGACATTCCTTTGAACGTATCGCGTTCATACCTGCAGAGCGACTCCAACGTAAAAAAGATATCGTCGTACATATCAAAGAAGGTATCGGACCGTCTGCAGTCGATTTTCAAAACCGACCGCCCGCAGTTCGAGGAGAAATGGAACGACCTTAAGATTTTCATACACTACGGTATGCTCACCGAGGAGGATTTCTACGACAAGGCAAGCAAATTTGCCCTGTTGCAGGATACCGACGGCAAGAAATATACCTACGAGGAGTACAAAAACCTCATTGGTGCTGAGCAGACCGACAAGGAGGGCAACCTCATATACCTCTACTCCAACGACAAGGAGAAGGAGTACAGCTTCATAGAGAATGCCAAGAACAAAGGCTACAATGTGCTGAGTATGGACGGACAGCTCGACGTGGCCCTCATAAGCCTCCTGGAGCGTAAATTTGAAAAGAGCCGCTTCACACGTGTGGACAGCGACATCATTGAGAACCTCATAGTAAAAGAGGAGCAGAAATTCTCCACATTGGGCGAGAAGGAGCGCGAGGTGCTCACCGGCGTGTTCCAGAGCCAACTACCCACAATGGAGAAGAAGGAGTTCTACGTGCAGGCACAGGCAATGGGCGAGAACGGTGCACCCGTTATGATAACCCAGGCCGAGTATATGCGCCGTATGAAGGAGATGGCATCTATACAGGCAGGTATGTCGTTCTACGGCGATATGCCCGATATGTACAACATCCTTGTGAACGAGGAGCATCCGCTGATTAAGCGCGTATTGAGCGAGGCCGAAACCGAGTGTGCTGACAAACTGCGCCCCATAGACGAAAAGACCGCTGCGTGGGAGAACCGTCGCAAGGAGCTTTACGATGCCCGCAAGGAGAAGAAAGAGGAGGATATCCCGCAGAGCGAGAAAGACGAGCTTGGCGACATAGAGAAGAACATCACCGCTGCCAAGAGCGAGAAGGAGGCCATTCTTGCAGCCTACGCAGCAGGCAACAACACCGTGCGCCAGCTCATTGACATCACCCTATTGCAGAACAATATGCTCACAGGCGAGGCACTCAACAATTTTGTGAAGCGCAGCATTGATATGATGAAATAAATGAGTATAGATTAGTGCCACCAAGGCACATCCTTTATAAAAAAGCCGATGGAAATAAATTGCAGCCATCGGCTTTTTTATTATCTTCGCACCACTATGATAACCCTCACACGCATAACCGATACCACAAGCAGCGAGTACCGCTTCACCGAGGAGTTGCTCACTGCCACGTTCCCCCGCGAAGAGTACCGCCCTCTGCACGAGCAGCGCAATAACGCGGCAAGCAACAGCGCCTTTCATCTGATGCTTGCCTGCAAAGGAGGGCAGCCTGTTGGGTTCATTAGCTATTGGGAGCTTCACGAGTTCTGCTACGTGGAGCACCTTGCCACCCTGCCGGCATTGCGTGGCGGCGGAATAGGGCGTGCCATAGTGGAGCAGCTGAAAAAGATAGCAGATAAAATTGTATTAGAGGCCGAGGAGCCGATAGACGAGTTCACCACACGCCGCATAGGGTTCTACCGCCGTGCGGGATTCGAGGTGTGCCCGTTGCCATACACGCAACCACCCTACCGCGAAGGCGACGGCACCCTGCCTATGCGACTTCTGTTCCACGGTTGCACGGCAAGCAGCGAGAATTTCACTCGTGCAAAAGAGCTTATATACAGGAATATTTACAATTACAAAGAATAATATGGCTATAATAAAAGAGGTAAGAGGATTCACTCCCAAGATAGGCAACAACTGCTACCTTGCCGAGACTGCGGCAATAATAGGCGATGTGACAATGGGTGACAACTGCTCCATCTGGTTCGGCACCGTGCTGCGTGGCGATGTTAACACCATAACCATAGGCAATAACGTGAACATACAGGATGGTGCCGTGGTGCACACACTGTACCGGCGCTCTAAAAGCGTGATAGGCAACAACGTATCCATAGGCCACAATGCCACCATTCACGGTGCCACAATAGAAGACAACTGCCTCATAGGTATGGGGGCCACGGTGCTCGACAATGCCGTGGTGGAGAGCGGTGCCATTGTGGCGGCCAATGCTCTTGTTACATCGGGAATGAGGGTTGAAGGTGGTTGGATATATGCGGGCGTGCCTGCCAAAAAGATAAAGGAGGTAAGCCGCGAACAGCAACAGGATATTGTAGAGCGCATTGCGCGCGACTATATTATGTATGCTTCGTGGTACAAAGATGGTGGAGATGACTAAAAAATACTTTTTAATCCGCCTTACAACGATAATTAATAGACAAAAGGAGTGATTCTGCGAATCACTTCTTTTGTCTGTTTTTGCGGAACTCCGTGGGCGACTGCCCCGTCATACGTTTATAGTAACGACTGAAGTAGGACTGGCTTGGGAAGTTATACTCGTCGGCAAGGTCCTGAATGGATTTGTCGGTATATGCGAGCTCGCTTTTGAGGCGCGACGACACCGCCTGGTCTATGATGTCCTTGGCCGAATAGTTTGATATCTCGTTACACACCTCGTTCAGGTAACCAGCACTCACACCAAGCTCATTGGCATAATAGAGCACCTCGCGCGATTTGTTATAGGAGTTCACAAGCTCGCGCACAAATTTCTTGAACAGCGTGTTTTTGCGCGACTCGTAGATCTTGCGTATATTTCCCTCGCCTTTCTCAAAATGGTGGCGATATAGTTGGAAAAGAATACGCATACCGCTTATTGTCGATTGCTCGAAATTGTCATAGTCGAAGGTATCACGAATGAGCTTTAGCGTGTCGAACAGTTTTTCAACTATCTGCAGTTCGGCTCCATCGAACGATATGAGCGGTTTTGCTTTAACCCTCTCGTAAAAATCCAAATCCACCTGCACCGTTGCGTGGTTGAACAGCGATGTGGGAATAACTATTGTATGACTATTGTAATCGCTGCTTACCTCGTGTATTGTAACAATATCGAGTGGCGACAGCAATAAAAGGGTATTGGGCGTTATGTTATATACCGTATAGTTTAGTTCAATATTTGCACTCCCGTTTATTGAATATACAACTATCAGGTGGTTGCAACGCACGGGCGTGTTGTTGTTGTGCTTTTTCAGATTCGAATCTGTTAAAAATACGTGTTTGTTGTCGAAGTCGGTTGTTGTTATCATATATAAATTAGATTTTGAAACAAATATAACAACATTTAGTACAATTAAAAGAATCCAACCACGAAAAAGGACAGCATTACATACTATATGTAATTATTATCCGCTATCACAAAAATGGGGCTGCCTTTTACAGCAGCCCCCACCACATAAGAATATGAAAAACCTTACTAAAACCTAATAGGTTTCCGCCTGCAAAGATAATGCAGGCAACAATATTATTTGTTTCTTATTCTTCATTAATATTTTCCTTTTTCGGCTCACCTGCGAAAGTTGGGGTGCTTACTCTAAAATCATCGGTGCTGATTATCGGTTATTCTCTCAATTAACCACTTTTTCTTTCTCTCCTTTTGTAAACCGGTGCAATTATTCGTTGTCGCAGTCGCTGCGGTAACAGCAGCAGGGGTAATTCCAAAAACAAAACCGGCACCGATAAAATCATAGCAAACAGCCGTTCAAACAGCGGAAAAGGACAAATGCTGTTTGAGCGGTGTTCATCCTGTTGCTGTTATTGCGTGAAAAGCGAGTTCTTTTGTCCCCGATGGTTGAACGAAAAGCTGTTTGCGCCACCATTGCGGGCGAGCAATGTTTGCGACGACTGAAGCTTTAGCTTTACAAAGGAGTGTGCTTTAGCACTAAAGCCGAACGAAGGATGTCGCTTGCAACTCGTGAGCAGTAGGCTGTTGTGACTGATTTTTGCGCGTGCCGGGCGCTTTGGTTCTT
>JAFXGV010000032.1 GCA_017536765.1 Bacteroidaceae bacterium | reverse complement strand
TTCCTTACTTATACACTAATTAAATTTCAATTAGCACGTTGTACTGCTTGTCTGTATGGAATGTTTTCAAGGATCATCTTGCTCACCGGGTGACCGTGTTACCACGTTGCTTCCCGAAAGCGAGTGCAAAGGTAAAGCAAATTTTTGAACTACCAAATTATTTGGAAGACTTTTTTCAAACTTTTTTCACACTTTTTTACAACTCGTTTAATTCTCAGCAAGTTACACAACAAAAAAAATCGTCAAAACCTTCTTTTTTGTCCGGCCTTGCAAAAAACCGTTTTGGCAACCGTTTTACCAAGCGAGCGGAATGGCAAATTAAAGCAAAATATTTTATACCGCAATATAATTTGGAAGTTTTTTTGTCATTTTCTTGTTTTTTTATTCCCAATAGGCATTATAATGGCAAAAAACAGCACCGGCTATACAGTGCTTTGCCTTTTTTTGAGTAATTTTGCAACCACAACCATTCACATACCTTAATATATATAATGGATGGGAAACACTAATAAAGGAAGATGAAAAAATACATACACGCACTACTCTTTGGCTTTTGCATACTGTTGCCTATAGCAGCAAGCGCACAGGAAGAGAGCAGAAAAAGAATCTACGGAAGAATCACCGACAAAGCCACAAGCGAAGAGATACCATACGCAGCTGTGAGAATAAGAAAGACATCGAACGGCAGCAGCAGCGACAACAATGGATACTTTTCGTTCTACACAACGCATTTACGCGACACGCTCATTATATCGAACCTGGGCTACAAGGATGTAAAAATTCCGTTAAGTGCCAAGACAAAATTCCCGCTTAATGTAAAAATGGTGGCAGAGAACTACGAGCTTGACGAAATAACCATAAAGCCCAAGCGCGAAAAATATCGCAAAAAGAACAACCCTGCCGTGGCTTTGGTGCGCAACGTGATAAAAAGGCGCGACGACAACGCGCCCGAGAGCAAACCATTCTACAGCCGCAACCGCCACGAAAAACTGAGTATAGCCCTCAATAACTTCAGTTCGGCCAAGGAGAGCCACTTTGGAAAGAAATTCGCTTTTCTCGACCAATACATAGACACCTCGCTCGTATCGGGCAAGCCCATTCTCTACATTTCGGCACGCGAAATGATAGGCAGCGACTACCACAGCAGCGAGCCCGCACGAAAAAGACAATACATAAAGGCACGCAAGCGCAATGGTATAGACGATTTCGTATCGGCCGAAACCTTGGAGGCCATTTACGAGGAGACGTTTAAGGATATAGATATATTTCAGGACAACGTATCGCTTTTTGGCAACAAGTTTGTGAGCCCGCTTTCCAAATTGGGCCCCACCTTTTATAGATATTACATAATGGACACCATAGACATTGAAGGCGAAAAATGTTACGACCTGGCGTTTGCCCCCTTCAATGCCGAATCGTTCGGTTTCACAGGCCACCTGTATGTGACTGCCGACTCCACATATTTCACCAAGCTGGTGCAGATGAATGTGCCGCACGATATAAATATGAACTTTATTGAGTATATGAACATAAAGCAGCACTTCGACCGCCTGCCCGACGGCACCCGAATACTCAATAACGAATCGTTGGTAGCCGAGTTCAAGGTTATAGATGCCGTGAACGGTTTCTACGCACATAGGCAGGTGGAGTACCGCGACTACTCATTCGAGAAAGACAGTTTAGCAAATGTGGTGCTCAATTTCCCCGGCGCCGTTATGGAGCACGACAACTCCACCCGCCGCGCACAGGAGTATTGGACAGAGAACCGCATAGCCGAAGTGAGCCAGAAGGAGCAATCGGTTGACCAGATGATGCGCGAACTGCGCAACAACCCTGTATATTATTGGATGGAAAAGGGGTTGACATTCCTCTTCACCGGCTGGATACCTATCAGAGAGCACGAACCGCCCATATTCTATGGCCCCGTGAACACCACTATCAGCCATAACGAATTAGAGGGTTACCGCCTGCGCACGGGAGCAATGACATCGGCTTACTTGAACCCACACCTGTTCGGGCAATTCTACGCGGCATACGGAATAGAGGATAAAAAGTTCAAATATATGGGCGAGGTGGAATACTCTTTCAAGAAAAAGAAGGAGCACCCCAACGAGTTCCCCATCCACTCCGTGAAGATGCGCTACGAGAACGATATTTTCCAATATGGTCAGAACTATCTGCACACAAACAAAGACAACATATTCCTGAGCCTCAAGCGCAAGAAGGATGACAAGATAGGTTATGTAAAAAAGGCGGAGTTCACATATACAAGGGAGTTCTACAACCATTTTTCGTACAATGTGACACTGCGAAACCGCAAGGACATAGCATCACACCTTGTTCCATTTGAACAGACAATCACCACCGATGCAGGCATACAAAGAAATTTTGTAAAGGAACTTACCCAGAGCGAGGTGGAGGTGAAACTGCGCTGGGCACCCAAAGAAAAATTCACCCAAACGAAATGGAACCGCTACCGCGTGCAGCCCGAACACCCCGTGTTCACCCTCACGCACACAGCCGGCATAAAGGGAGTGTTAGGCAGCGATTACAACTACCAACACACGGAGTTCAGTTTTGAGAAACGTTTCTGGTTCTCGGCATTCGGCTACACCGACTGCATACTGAAAGCAGGCAAAGTGTGGAACGAGGTGCCCTTCCCATTGCTCATAATGCCCAACGCCAACCTCTCTTACACAATACAAAAGGAGTCGTACGACCTTATGAACGCAATGGAGTTCTTCAACGACGAATATTTCTCGTGGGATTTAACCTACTATATGAACGGCTTGATATTCAACCGCCTGCCACTCATAAGAAAACTCAACTGGCGCGAAGTTATCACCTGCCGAGGAATGTATGGCAGGTTGAGCGACAAGAACCGCCCCGACCCGCTGAACACAGGCAACCTCTACAAGTTCCCATACGAAAACGACGAGTATCACTACCTTGCAGGCAAGCCCTATGTGGAGGTGGCTGTGGGAATTGAGAATATATTCAGAGTACTGCGTGTGGACTATGTGCGCCGCATCACCTACACCGACCTGCCAGGCATAGACAAAAACGGAATAAGAATTCAGTTCCACATACAGTTCTGACATCCACTACTCTGCCTCGTTCCACGCTGCGGCTTCGTACCATTCGAGGCCGGTAAAGGCGGCATTGAATTTATCGAAACGGGAATCGCTGTTTGGCAGATACATTGAGATACCACACCAGTTATCTGCAACTTTGATATAATCCTCATCGGTAACCCTACGGTCGAAATCGAGCACCTCAGAATACCATTCGCGGCTTGCGCAGCGATAAGGCAACGCTGCATCAAGTGCGTTTTTCCACAGTAGATAATCGGAATCACCAAGATATTTCTTCATAACGGAATTCATATCGAAGAAATTGGGGAAAGAGCCATTATTGCCAAAATATCCACCGGGAAGATAGGAAAAAACATCGCGGCAATCACTGCCCGAAATATCAAGCAATGCTTTCTTCACTGCAACAGCAGTTGCATCGGCAAACTGCTGCATAGCAGCGCAACGCACAGCCGACAACACCACACCGGTGTTTCCGCCATCATAATCGGTTTTGTATGCATCTATGATGTTCAGCGGGGTTGCCGTGGCATCAAAAAACAGTGGAACAAGGGCATCATAAGGAGCGCCATAACCGGGAATTTCGGCCGGCGAGGCTATTATCCAATTGGCACAATCGCGCAATGCATACGCCACCTCGGCACACTGCATAAAGCAGGCATCGAACATAAGCCTGTCGAGTTTTATACCACGCTTTTTGAAAAAACCGGCAAGCTCCTCAATGTGCATTCTGCGGCAGTCGCTTTCTTTGCCCGGAGCGGTATCATACCCAAAGGAGCGCTGCCTCACGGGGCGCCTGTCATCGTGCAGCCAACCTGTAGCGTGCGACCATAAAATCATATCCACACTTTTTGCAGGGTAATTCTGTCCCATCCAATCGAATAGCACACGCATTTCTGCAGTATCGCAAGCCGCAACCTCCCTGCCGAAGTTATAGACCGTTTCGTAATCGCCCACGCCTTTGTTATTGAAATAGCGCAGAACGCGAGCATTATTCCCATCATCGACAAAGGCAAGCATATAACAATCGTTGGGCACCCTATCAGATGCCTGCAACACCTCCTGCAAATCGCGCTGTGCATAGCCCTCAAGGTTGTTATCGGCCACTATATACATAAATAATAACTGCTGTGCCTCTTCGCCGGCTTCTATAAGCGGACTATCGTCGCCGACGGGCACAGGGGTATCGTCGCTACACGCCGACAGAAACAGCGACATTAGCAACGCATAGAAAATTGCAATTTGAGGGAATCTCATTGTGAAGGAAGTGTAAAGCGGAATTTGTCGCCTAAATAGCGCACGGAGCCATTATCCTTATGCAGAATTTTCTTTTTGATTTTTGCCTCTACTTTCTCCAATTTCTTACGACTTTTAGCAAAATAGATTGCCGATGTACGCCCGGGCTTACCCTCAGCAAAATTCATATAATCCTTTAGTTCATAAGCATAATGCTGTCGGTCGGGCAATATGCGCGAACGGCTCTGCAATTTAACTCCCTCCAAGGGCTGTATTTCTGTGAAATACACAATTGAATCACTATGACTGAATGACACGCCAAACAAATAGGCTACATCTTTATCATTTTTAGCCGACACAAAAGAGAGTGTGGCAAAAAGTGCAAAAAACAGTATATAAATCTTCTTCATATCGTTTATCAAGTACAAGGCACACAAATATTTTCCTATGCCCGCTTACCATTGTAATTTACTATCGCTGCAAAATTAAGAAAAATATCAGCATAAGTGAAAAATATCGACATTTTTAATATCGTATAAGGGTATTTTAACAACAACGGCCTTGTACAATATACAAAATCGAAAGGGTGCGCCAAAAAAAATGGCACACCCTCGCAAAATATATAATCCAATTTTATCCCAAATAGGGTTTCAACGTTTTGCTACGTTGGTTCTGCTTCAAACGGCGAATTGCTTTCTCCTTAATTTGGCGAACACGCTCGCGTGTGAGACCAAACCTGTCACCTATCTCCTCCAATGTCATCTCTTGCATCCCGATTCCGAAAAACATCTGAATAATCTCTTTTTCTCGGTCGGCAAGAGTGGATAGTACGCGGTCTATCTCACGCGAAAGAGACTCGTTGACTAAGGTATTGTCGGCCATAGGAGAATCGTCGTTCACAAGCACATCGAGCAAACTGTTGTCCTCGCCATCTACAAACGGCGCATCAACCGATATGTGTCTGCCCGACACCTTCAACGATTCCACAACCTTGTCAACCGGAAGATCCAACAAGTCGGCAAGTTCCTCGGCCGATGGGCGACGTTCGTTTTCCTGTTCAAATTTAGAGAAAGCCTTGCTTATTTTATTAAGCGAACCGACTTGGTTCAAAGGCAAGCGCACAATTCTCGACTGCTCGGCAAGAGCCTGCAGGATAGATTGTCTAATCCACCAAACGGCGTAACTAATGAACTTGAAACCACGTGTTTCGTCGAATTTCTCAGCAGCTTTTATAAGTCCTAAATTTCCCTCGTTTATGAGGTCGGGAAGGCTGAGGCCTTGGTTCTGATACTGTTTTGCCACCGAAACCACGAAACGCAAGTTGGCTCTTGTAAGTTTCTCAAGCGCTCTACGATCACCTTTACGGATTTTCTGCGCCAACTCCACCTCTTCCTCTACGGTTATGAGGTCTTCGCGGCCAATTTCCTGTAAATACTTGTCGAGAGAAGCGCTCTCGCGGTTTGTAATACTTTTTGTAATTTTTAATTGTCTCATTGCTCTTTATGAATACAAATGTAACTTGCTTAGTTAATACGTTTTCACTTATTATAACAGCCTATTCTCATTAAAAGTTTGTAAAAACCCAAAAAATATTATAATAAGCAACTATCCTTCACTACTTGATAATATTTCGCAGGGTAATTAATTATCCCCCCAAAAAGGAAATTCAACTATAAGAGTAGGAAAAAGAAGATTTCTGACTTTTTTATATGTTAAAATAGGTTAACATAAGTGTCAGCACAAGTACCGCTTTCGCTATTTCATTGATATTCAACAACAAGCAAGCATCACAACTCTTTTGCAAGATAAGGAGCGGTACACCCTACCCCGGCCGCGGCTACGGTCTCGGGGGTACCAACAGCCATCACCTGCCCACCATCGTGCCCACCCTCGGGGCCCATATCTATGATATAGTCGGCCATCTTAATGACATCCAGGTTGTGCTCAATGATTATAACAGTGTTGCCCTTGTCCACCAAACGGTTAATCACATTCATAAGAACCCTGATATCCTCGAAATGAAGGCCTGTGGTGGGTTCATCGAGCAGGTAGAGTGTTTTGCCGGTGTCGCGCTTGGACAATTCGGTGGCCAACTTCACGCGCTGGCTCTCACCACCCGAAAGCGTGGTGGATGGCTGCCCCAATTTTATATATCCAAGGCCTACATCCTGCAACACCTTTATCTTATTTAATATAACGGGAACATTTTCAAAGAACTCCACCGCCATATTTATTGTCATATCGAGTACATCGGCAATTGATTTACCCTTATAACGCACCTCGAGAGTTTCGCGGTTGTAGCGCTTGCCGTGGCACACCTCGCAAGGCACCATAACATCGGGCAGGAAATTCATTTCCAGTGTTTTATAGCCATTTCCACTACAAGCCTCGCAGCGGCCGCCCGACACATTGAATGAGAAACGCCCCGCTTTGTAGCCGCGAATTTTTGCCTCGGGAAGTTCCACAAACAGGTTTCTTATGTCGGAAAAGACACCCGTGTATGTTGCGGGGTTGGAACGCGGTGTGCGCCCAAGCGGCGACTGGTCCACATCCACTATTTTGTCGATATTCTCAATGCCCTCTATTCTATCATAAGGGAGCGGTTCGCGCAGGGCACGATAAAAATGCTTTGCAAGTATGGGTTGCAGAGTATCGTTTATGAGCGACGACTTACCACCACCCGACACACCTGTGACACAAATGAGCTTGCCAAGCGGGAATTCCACATCTATGTTCTTGAGGTTATTGCCACACGCGCCAAACAGCTTTATACTCAACCCGTTACCCTCGCGCCTTTTCGCAGGAACCTCTATGCGTTCCTTCCCTTCGAGGAAACGCGCTGTCATAGTATCGCATTTAAGCATCTGCGCCGGCGTACCCGAGAACACCACATTGCCGCCCTTGCGCCCTGCCTGCGGGCCAAGGTCAATAACATAGTCGGCAGCAAGCATTATATCGCGGTCGTGTTCAACCACTATCACGGTGTTGCCGCCATCGCGCAGCGACTTGAGCGAATTTATCAGGCGGTCGTTGTCGCGTGGGTGCAGGCCTATGCTTGGCTCATCGAGAATATAAAACACATTCACCAGCTGCGAACCCACCTGCGTAGCAAGCCTTATGCGCTGCCCCTCGCCACCCGACAATGATGCCGATGCACGGTTGAGCGACAAATAACCCAAGCCCACATCGAGCAAAAAGCCTATGCGCGATTGTATCTCCTTAACAATCTCCGTGGCAATGGCACGCTGTTTTTCGGTTAAGTGCATATGCAACTGTGACAGCCACTCCTGCAACTGCGACAGGTCCATCGAGGCAAGTTCGAAGATATTTTTGCCGTTCAGTTTATAGTGCAGAGCCTCACGGTTGAGCCTTGCGCCACCACACTCGGGGCAGGCCTGCATAACGGAAAACTGCTCTGCCCATCGAAGTTCCTTTGCCGACACGCCGGAATCCTTTTGCAATTGGATATATTTGACAAGGCCATCGTATGTTGCAATGCTGTCGTAGAACATATCCGACGAACTGCTCAGTTTCAATGGCACAGGTGAGCCATAGAGAATCTCATCTATAGCCTCATCGGGCAACTCCTCAATAGGAGTTTTCAGCGTGGCATCATAACGTTGCAACACCGCTTCTATTTGTTGGAATATGGGCGAACGGCGATACTTGCCAAGCGGGGCTAACGCGCCATCGTACACCGACAAAGTGCGGTCGGGGATAACCTTGTCAATATCCACAAGGCTCACCACGCCCAAGCCTTTGCACTTGAGACAGAAACCTTGCGGCGAGTTGAATGAAAAGTTATGAGGATCGGGTTCTTTATAGGCAAGGCCTGTTACGGGGCACATAAGATGCTTGCTCAAGTGGCGCACCCGGCCCGAAGGCATCTCCATTATCATCACAAGCCCGTCGCCCTGCTGCATAGTTACCGCAAGGCTCTGCTTTATGCGTTCTGCATCGCCCGCATCAACCTGCAACTTATCCACAACCACCTCGATGTCGTGATTCTTGTAGCGTTCAAGCATCATACCACGCGACATTTCGCACAACTCACCATCAATGCGCACATTCAGATAGCCCTTGCGCATCATCTGCTCGAACAGTTCCTTATAGTGGCCTTTGCGCCCCTTAACCAAGGGTGCAAGCATATATATGCGTTTGCCCGCGTAATCGCGCAACAGCAGTTCAAGAATCTGCTCCTCGGTATATTTCACCATCTTCTCGCCCGACAGATAAGAATAGGCATCTGCGGCACGCGAAAAGAGCAAACGCAGATAGTCGTAAATCTCGGTAGTTGTACCCACCGTGGAACGTGGGTTCTTGTTCGTTGTCTTTTGTTCTATGGATATAACAGGACTGAGGCCGGTAATTTTATCCACATCGGGGCGTTCCATTCCGCCCAGGAAATTACGGGCGTATGTGGAAAAAGTCTCGAGATAGCGCCTCTGCCCCTCGGCAAAAATAGTATCGAACGCCAAGGATGACTTACCGCTGCCGCTAAGGCCCGTTATCACCGTGAGCGAATTATGCGGTATCTCTACGTCAATATTCTTAAGGTTGTGCACACGGGCACCAAACACCTCTATTTTTCCTCTCTCCTCTTCCACAGCCATTTTAATTCACTTATTTAGATGCGTTTTCGGTATAGCCACGCAACAGGTTTACATCGCGGCGTATTTCATAACTCACCCCGTCGGCACCACGGGCAGTAACCACAACGAAATAGACACCGGCCTTCACGGGCTTGCCTTTGTATGTACCATCCCAGCCACACTCCTCGCAGGATATTTGGTCAATACCCCAGGAATACAACTGCTGCCCCCAACGATTATATATTGCAGCATTGAATTCTACAATTGATTTCACATTATACACATTATAGTAATCATTTATGCCATCGCCGTTGGGAGAAAAGGCGTTGGGAACATCAATCTTCGACTCCGCTACAATTATGCGAAACGGTTCAAAATCGGCCGCACCGAATTCCCACACGATATCGGGGTTCTCTAAACTTGTATAAACGATTTTAGGCTGTATGATAAAAGTGCCGCTCTCGCTAATCTCATACTCCACATCGGCATCGTAGCGTGTAAGGAATGGATACACCTCGCCCTCCTTCATAAATTCCCAACTGCACACAAGCGAAAAGCCCTCCTGCTCTGCGGCATTAGCAAAAAAATTAACTTTCAACGGTGCCTCGCCCGAATATTCATCGCCAAAGGCAAGCTCCGCAGTCTCGCCCTTGGAGTCGGTGACAACAGCGACAGGATTGGGAGCATCGACAACTTGTGCTTGCGCACCCACAACCATCGCAAACAGGATGAACAAACCAACTATGTAACAACGTATATTCATACAATATTCAATAAAGCATAAAACAGGCTGCAACAATCGCTGAATGCAACCAAGCAACAAAAATAATCTTTACTTGTGGAAATTCCATAAAAAAGCAACTAAAAAAAGCACTATATTTAATAATTAACTTTAATTGGATACCTGCAATAATATTTGCAACTTATATTTTCAAAATTCGATTTATAAGTTGTATCTTCGCAAAGAATTTGGTTTAATGTACACAAGAAAAATGAAAAGATACAAATATCTCCTTCTGCTGCTGTTTATCTTCACCACAGCAGTACTCAATGCACAGAACAGCAACTATTTTGTACACACGGTTGACAAAGGGCAAACACTCTTTTCAATATCCCGTATGTACCAGAAAAGCATACAGGAGATAATAGCATTAAACCCCGGGTGCGATGTAAAACTATCCATCGGTCAGGAACTGCGCATACCACAAGCAACAGTAAAACCCGCCACCCCCGACAACAAGAAGAACCAGAAGGCCCGTTACCACACCATACAGGCAGGCGAAACGGTGTACCGCCTTGGCAAGATGTACGGCGTTACACCGATGGAGATATGCGAGGCCAACCCCGGGCTCAGTATATCCAATTTCCGTGCAGGCGAAGTGATACTCATACCAGCAAGCAAACAAACTGCCGTTACACCCGTGCCACAGGTAGAGGAGAAGAAGAAGGAGGAACCCCTGCAACAAACAATACAGCAGATACGCACCACGCACAAAGTGGAAAAGGGCGAAACATTCTATGGCATAGCACGCAAATATGGCATCACCGAAGCCGAGCTACGCGCTGCGAACCCCGAGGCGGCAAGCAAAAAGAAACTGAAGAGAAAAACCATTCTGAACATTCCATACCCTGCCAAAAAGGTTGAACCAAGGAAAAACATAGTAGAACTCACCAACAGGGAGATATTCAACAAGGTAGAGGAGAAGAAGGACTCCATAGCAGCTACCACAAAAAGCAATGCCACCCGCGTTGCCGTGATACTGCCGTTTATGCTCGACAGCTACGCACCCAACGAGCAAAGCCGTATGGTGGAATACTACCAAGGCTTCCTTATGGCCGTTGAAAAACTCAAAAAATATGGCTATTCGTTCGACATACACACCTTCGACTCGGGCCCCGAAAGCAGCAGCCTCGCAGGGTTGCTCTCAAGCGGCAAACTCGACGATATGAACCTGATAATCGGTGCACTCTACCCCACACACAACAAGCAACTTGCAAAATTTGCAAGCGAAAAGGAGATACCCCTTGTGATACCCTTTACATCAAAGGAGGAAGAGATATTCAGCAACCCAATGGTGTATGTGGTGAACACCATTCAATCCTACTTTTTCTCCGAGGTGATAGACCACTTTACAAAACGCTTCCCGCGTGCCAATGTAATCTTTGTATCGGACAGTACCAAGAGCAACAAGCAGGAGTTCATAGCAGCCCTCACCGACGGGCTTAAACAGAAAAACATACAGCACACAACAATAGAACTCGAGTGCATAAGGAATGCCGCGGCAAACCTTGCAGTGGAGAAGCCCGACACCACCCACATAGCAAAGCTCAAGGGTGTAATGAGCAGCGACAAGGAGAACATCTTCATTCCCCTCTCATCGAGTGCAGGCACATTGACGTCAATTGTACCGCCACTCATTCTGCTGAAGAGCGACACTATAAACATACCCGAATTCAAATTGTTCGGCTACCCCGAGTGGCAGATATATGCCAACGATATGCGTGCGCAGCTATACGAGGCCGACACCTATTTCTACGCTTCGTTCTTCAGTCACTACTCCCTGCCCGAGGCTGCAAGATTCCAAAGCGAATATGCCAATTGGTACGACCGTGGGTTGCAAAACATATACCCCCGCTATGGTATGCTGGGATACGATACCGGATATGTATTTCTGCTTGCAGCAAACAAGTTTGGCAAGGATATGCCAAGCAAGATAAACAACGTATCGTTCACGCCCATACAAACCGGCTTCAAGTTCGAGCGAGTAAACAATTGGGGAGGTATGGTAAACAAGAAAATATATTTCATACACTACACACCCGAATATAACATTGAAAAAATAGATTTCGACAAATGAGATATCTTACAACACTGATAATAGCAATAACAGTTGCCACCGGTGCCTTCGCGCAAATAGAGCAGCCACGCCGCATTTTGGAGGTGGGCGTGGCGGGCGGCCTTAACCTGAGCCAAATGGACCTGCAACCACAAGTGCGCCAAACCTTGCTTAAAGGCATAAATGGCGGTATAAGCGCACGATACACCAGCGAAAAATATTTCAGTATGATATGCGCTGCGCAATTAGAGGTAAACTTTTCGCAGCGCGGCTGGGAAGAGGAGTTTGACGAGAATTTGCCATACACATTCAACCGCACACTTAACTACGTGGAAATCCCCTTTATGGCACACCTGTCCTGGGGTAAAGAGCCTCGCGGCCTGCAATTCTTCATAAACTTGGGCCCTCAGGTGGGTTTTCTCTTAAGCGACAGCGAGGAGTATGGCGGCGGGCTTGTTGCCGAGAACCGCCCCGAAAGCATACGCCCCATTTACGGCAAGGAGATAGACAAAAGCTTTGATTATGGCATTGTGGGCGGTGCAGGCCTGGAACTGAAGACCAAAGCGGGAAACTTTTTTGTAGAGGGCCGCTACTATTATGGACTGAGCGACATATTCAACAACTCCAAGATTGACGATTTCGGCCGCTCGGCCAACCAGGTGATAAGCATAAGGCTTGGATACTCAATAAGAATACTATAACGAAGAATATATATACACACAACGAGGGCGATGCCGTGGCATCGCCCTCGTTGTGTGTATAATGCTTTATTTATCTGTTCTTGTACATATCGTCATAGTATTTCTCATACTCACCGCTGGTGATGTTGTCCATCCACTCCTGGTTATCAAGATACCAACGCACGGTCTTTTCAATACCCTCTTCGAACTGCAGGCTGGGTTCCCAGCCAAGCTCCTTCTGCAATTTGGTAGAGTCGATAGCATAGCGCATATCGTGGCCTGCGCGGTCGGTTACATAGGTAATGAGCGGGAGCGAGTATCCTTCGGGGTTGCCAAGCAGGCGGTCCACCGTCTTTATTATCACCTTTATTATATCAATGTTCTTCCACTCGTTGAAACCGCCTATATTATAGGTGTCGGCAATCTTGCCATCGTGGAAAATAACATCTATGGCACGCGCGTGGTCCACCACATAGAGCCAGTCGCGCACATTCTCGCCCTTGCCATACACGGGTAGCGGCTTGCGTTGGCGTATATTGTTTATGAACAACGGTATCAACTTCTCGGGGAACTGATATGGGCCGTAGTTGTTGGAGCAGTTTGTAACAATTGTGGGCAGGCCGTATGTATCGTGGAAAGCGCGCACAAAGTGGTCGCTGCTTGCCTTGGATGCCGAATAGGGGCTGTGGGGGTTGTACTTCGTGGTTTCGTAGAAGAAGTCGGTACCATAGGCTAAGTGATGCTCGCCCGACGATGCTGTTGTGGTAAACGGTGGCTCTACACCCTCGGGGCGGTCGAGCTCAAGAGCACCATAAACCTCGTCGGTGGAGATGTGATAGAAACGCTTGCCCTCGTATTTTTCGGGCAATGACTCCCAATAGAGCTTTGCCGCCTGCAAAAGCGAAAGCGTACCCATCACGTTGGTGCGTGCAAAGGTAAAGGGATCCTTTATAGAGCGGTCCACGTGGCTTTCGGCTGCAAGGTGTATGATGCCATCGACCTTGTTATCGACCATAAGTTTATACATTGCATCGAAATCGCATATGTCACCCTTGAAAAAAGTGTAGTTAGGCTTATCCTCAATATCCTTGAGGTTGGCAAGATTGCCGGCATAAGTGAGTTTATCTACATTTATTATATTATACTCGGGATATTTGTTCACAAAAAGGCGCACAACGTGCGAACCAATAAATCCGGCACCGCCGGTTACAATGATATTACGTTTCATCTTATTATTGTTTTAATCTTTTTATACAATAGAGCATAGAGTCGCGCCAGTGAGGTATCTCAATACCAAAGGTGCTTTTAATTTTACTCTTATCGAGCACCGAGAACGACGGGCGTGTGACGGGCGAAGGGAATTCGCTGCTGTGGCAAGGCAACACCTTGCAAGCAGTGTTGCCTGCAGCAATTGCTATTTCGGTGGCAAAATCGTACCACGAGCATACTCCCTCGTTCGAGAAATGGTAAACACCTTCGTTGCCCTCATATACACCACCCTCAATTATAGAGAAGATGGCAAGTGCAAGGTCACCTGCATATGTGGGGGTACCCACCTGGTCGAACACCACGTTCAACTGTTCGCGCTCGGCTGTGAGGCGCAGCATTGTCTTCAGGAAGTTATTACCAAATTCGGAATATAACCAGGCTGTACGTATGATTATAGCCTTGCAACCCACGGCAGCAATTGCCTGCTCGCCGTGCAGTTTGGTGCGGCCATACACACCAAGCGGGTTAAGCGGCATATCCTCGGTACGGGGAGTATTACCTTCGTTGCCAAACACATAGTCGGTAGATACGTGGAACAGCGTGCCGTTTACCGCCTTCATAGCCTTGGCAAGGTTCTCCACTGCCGTAGCGTTTATAAGCTCGGCAGTAGCCTCGTCACTTTCGGCCTTATCCACGTTGGTATATGCAGCACAGTTTACGATTACATCCACCGCGTTATCTTTTACAAACGCAGCCACAGCATCGCCATTGGTGATATCGAGTTCTGCCACATCGGTATATATATATGTATTGGGCGACACCTCGCCTAAACGGCGCATTTCATTGCCTAACTGGCCGTTGGCACCTGTTATAAGAATTTTTTTACTCTGCATAATAATCGGTATTATAATCGAACAGATAGTCGGCTTGTGCCAAAGGCTTGCTGTTCTTGTCCTTTTCCGACAGCACCACTTTATCCATATCTATCTTCCAATCTATGGCAAGCGATTCGTCGTTCCAGGCAACCGAGCCCTCACTATCCTTGTTGTAGAAATTGTCGCACTTGTATTGAAAAACAGCCTCATCGCTCAACACCGCAAAGCCGTGTGCAAAGCCACGCGGCACAAAGAACTGGCGGTGGTTATCCTCGGTGAGCTCCACAGCCACATACTTGCCGAATGTGGGAGAACCCTTGCGTATATCTACCGCCACATCGAGCACGGCACCCTTTATGCAACGCACCAACTTACTTTGGCTGTAAGGTGCTTTTTGAAAATGCAGGCCACGCAACACGCCATAGGACGATTTCGACTGGTTGTCCTGCACAAAAACCGTTTTGCACACCTTCTCCTCAAATTCACGTTGCGAGAAAGATTCGTAGAAATACCCTCTGTCGTCGTGGAATATACGTGGCTCTATGATTACCACGCCCTCAATTTCTGTTTTTATTATCTCCATTTTATCAAATATTTGCGCCGGAACGCTCAACTTCCTTAATTATTTTCAACAGATACTTGCCATACTGGTTTTTTGCCATAGGCATAGCTACCTCACGCAAGCGTTCGACCGAAATCCACCCTTTGCGGAATGCTATACCCTCCAAGCAGGCAATCTTCAAACCTTGACGTTTTTCTATAACTTCCACAAAAATAGAGGCCTCGGCAAGCGAATCGTGCGTGCCGGTGTCGAGCCAAGCAAAGCCACGCTGCAGTGTCTGCACCTTCAGCTCACCGTCGGACAGGAATTGCTGGTTCACCGTGGTTATCTCAAGCTCGCCACGCGCCGAAGGCTTTATATTCTTGGCAACATCAACTACCTTGTTGGGATAGAAATAGAGGCCCACAACAGCATAGTTCGATTTAGGCTCGGCAGGTTTCTCTTCAATAGACAAGCAGTTACCATCTTTGTCAAACTCGGCCACTCCATAGCGTTCGGGATCATCTACCCAATAGCCAAACACGGTAGCCTTACTATCCTCCTCGGCTGCACGCACAGCCTCTTTGAGCATAGCCGAAAAACCTGTACCGTGGAAGATATTATCGCCAAGCACCAAGCACACCGAGTCGTTGCCTATGAACTCCTCGCCAATGATGAATGCCTGTGCAAGCCCGTCGGGCGACGGCTGCTCGGCATACTCGAAATGCACTCCGTAATCGCTGCCATCACCCAGCAAGCGCTTGAACGAAGGCAAGTCGTTGGGGGTTGAAATTATGAGTATCTCTTTTATGCCGGCAAGCATAAGTACCGATATCGGATAATAAATCATAGGTTTATCATAGATGGGCAATAACTGCTTGCTCACACCCTTAGTAATGGGGTACAAACGCGTACCCGAGCCACCGGCCAAAACAATTCCTTTCATATACGTTGTAGTTTTGTGCACCCCTGCGAGTGCATATTCATTATAATATATTAACGGATAAATTCCCCTAAAATTGTGATGGTATGGAGAGCCAACCCCATACCACCTATAATAATTTACTCTTTTATGAGTTCAAACTCGGCACCCGAACCGAAATCCTGGCCATTCTGCGAGCTCAAACCATTGAAACGCACATAACGTGCCTTCACGGGTTTGTCGAATATCACAGTCTGCACCTTTGAATTACTCTCAAATGCACCCTTTGCAACGGGCTCGCTCCAGTTCTCGCGGTCGTTGCTTATCTGTATCGAGTAATCTTTGATGTTACCGTTGTTACCACCATCCTGACGAGGCATATACTTGAAGCCCTTTATCATAACCTCCTCATTGGCATCGAAATCGATGTAGTGGGGATAGATAGCCACGGTTACAGAATACATAGTGTGCCATATTGTCGTGGGATCGCCGTCGAGCATCTTGCTTGCCTCACTGCCTGTCTCCTGGCTCGAGCAGAATGCCACGGTAACAGGAATTGAAGTAACAGGAGCATAGGTATATACAGCGCTCAATGCAGGAGCCGATTTCTCCCAAACTGTAATTTCGCCACCCTTGTTCATATTCACAGGCTCGGTATATTTAACAGCCTTGCCACGCTTGCCAAGTTTGTAATAAATCTCGGCATTCTCCTTGTTGCAGCTCATTGTTACAACGCCGCGGAGGTCGCGTTTCATCATCACGGGCACGGCACCCGATGCCAGAACCTTGGCCTTCTCATTTACATTGTCACCGGCAACAACAGGGCGCATAATGAAGCCCACTGAGTTCTCGCCGGCCTTCACGCGGTCGGGGTCCAACGGACCACCCTGGCCGCAGCTGTTACCGCCAAGGCCGTTAACCTTCTTGTCGAGGCTCATCCAAGTACCCGACGATGCAGGCAACTGATAAGCGTGAGCAGCCTCGGTGAGTTCTATGTCGTTCCAGGGCATAGCTGTTGCCGAAAGGCCCTCAGTAGATACGAACATCACACCATTGCCGGCATCGTTTGTGAGTGCAGCCCAGCGAATACCCTCGCGGTTACCCATATCCTGGGGTTTGGGGAAGTTTACAAACTGCTCAGCCACTGTGCTGTTGTACTGCTCCACAAAAGCAGCGGTGCAGCGGTCGTTGTAGTTGTTCCAGGGGCCACGGCCATAGTATGAATAGTTCTTCAATTCAGTTGGCAACTGCAGCTGATAACCTATGCGTGCCAGGTCGATGTTCTTGCTACCTGTGATAGCGCTGTTAAGTTCGATAGAGCCATCGGGGTAGATGGTGTATATGCGGTTCGAAATAAAGTGGAAATCGTTCTCGCCAAGCACGCGCGCATCGTCGGTTATTTTGAAGTTGTTGTCATCGAGTTTCACGCGACGGCCCGAGTGGGGAGCCTGCGAGCGCACGGTGTACTGCAGTACCACGCTGCCATCCTTATTCAACTGCGAAACAAACGACATTACGCTGTCCTGCAAATTGTACAGGCCATTGGTGTACCAGTTGTTCCAAGCCCAGTTGTCGTTATCCACGGGAGCACGGTATGTATTCAGTTTCATAACGTTGCCGGGTGCAAAAATCTCGGTACCGTTATATACAACATTATAGAGAACACCCTTGCTGTCGTCAAAGACAATCTTAAAGGCATCGTTGCTCAAGGTTCTGAGTGTAACCTCCTTGCCATTAACAACAGCCTTCTCCATACCACCGATGATTTTGCCACCCTTTGCGGCATCGGCAATGAATATATTCTTAACGGCACCCTTCAAAGGCAGCTGCTCATCCATCTGCACATAGCCTTTCTTTGCCCAAGGCATATCCTTCTTCAGCATCAACTGAACCTTAACAAAGTACTCCTTGTCGGCTTTGAGTTCCTTGCCGAAATCTACCTTGAAAGCCTTCTTTGCACGGGGAGCCACAGCCTGGTCGGGCACAAAGCGAGCATCAATCTCCTTGCCGTCCTCCCACAAAGATACGCGGATGTCCATATCGCTGAGGCTCTCGAAATAGCGTTTGTTGAAGAGCTCAATCTCACCCTTCTCATTCATAGATATACCAACATTCTGATAAACCTTTTTAACCTCCCAATATTGGGGTTTCGGAGAGTGGTCGGGGAACACAATACCGTTCATACAGAATGTGTGGTCGTTGGGACGGTCGCCAAAGTCGCCGCCATAACCCATATAACGGTCGCCGGTCTTGGGATCCACGTTCCAGAAAGCCTGGTCGGCCCAGTCCCAGATGGCACCACCCATAAAGAAGTTGGTGCTCTCCATTGCATCCCAATAATCCTTGAGGTTACCAACGGCATTACCCATTGAGTGAGCATACTCCGAAATGTGGAAAGGATACTTGATGGGAGCCTTACCTGTTACGGCATACTGCGTCCAGCCGATAGAGGGATACTGGTTAGAACCCATATCCACAATACTGTTGTTGCGCTCATACTGCACGGGGCGCGATGTATCAAAAGCCTTCAAGGCATTGTATGCCTCCACAAAGTTCACACCGGGGCCGGCCTCGTTACCAAGTGACCATATAACAACCGAAGGACAGTTCATAGTGGCGTGTGCCATCTCCATTACGCGAGCCACGTGTGCATCGCGGAACTCGGGAACGTGCGACAACGAAGCATCGCCATAGTAATATTGGTGACTCTCTATGTTGGCCTCATCCTCCAGGTAGATACCATACTTATCGCAAAGATAGTACCAATAGGGAGCATCGGGATAGTGAGAATTGCGCACGTGGTTTATGTTGCCGCGCAACATAAGCATCACCTCGTTGAACATCTGCTCGCGTGTAACAGCGTGACCACGCTCCAAGTTACTCTCGTGACGGTTCACACCCTTCATCTT
Organism: Bacteroidaceae bacterium; assembly: GCA_017536765.1. GTDB lineage: Bacteria > Bacteroidota > Bacteroidia > Bacteroidales > Bacteroidaceae > HGM04593. The sequence goes on along the minus strand of JAFXGV010000032.1, from coordinate 24,187 downwards.
GATGGGCTTGCCATTGAGATAGTAGTAACGGCCGGCCAAGCCGAACTCATCGTCCTCGGCCTTGGTGTCACGAATCTCAACCTCGCGGAAACCAACGTATGTAGATGCAGTCTCAACCACACGGCCTTTCTTGTCGAGCAACTGCACAAGAATGGTATAGCGGTTGGGCTGCTCGGCACTCCACTTTGCAGGGTTGGCCACGGGAAGAGCAAGCTGTGCAGTCTTTGTATCACCACTCACAACCTCGGCCACTGCACCAGTGGTGGTGGCACCATCGACAATGACATTGTCGTCGCTGTAAAGCTCGTTCTTGTAAAGCTGCACTTTCACTGAATAGCCTTTGGCCTTTTTCTTGCCCAAGTTACGCACGTCAACAGCAATATTTGCAACGGCATCCTTGTACTCGGCATCGAGGTCGGTGGTAACGCGGAAATCGCGTATCTCCACAGGGTTAGTCGATGTGAGCGACACGGTGCGGAAGATACCGGGAAGGCGGAACATATCCTGCGACTCCAGGAACGAAGCATCGCTGTTGCGGTAAACCTCCACAGCCACCACGTTTTCACCCTCAACCAAGTAATCGGTAATATTGAAAGCAGCCAAGTTACGAGAGTTCTTTGAGAAACCAACGTACTTGCCATTTATCCACAGGTAGAAGAACGGATCAACGCCATCGAAATTGATATACACCTCGCGGCCATCCCATTCGGCGGGAACCACGAAAGAGCGGCGGTACGAACCCACCTCGTTACGGTTTTTATATGTTGTATGATGGGGAGCGGGCTCGCGCATCACACCACCCTTCCAGTCACCTACAGCCACAGAGTGCTTGAATATTACGGGCTGGTTCACATATATGGGAGTACCATACTTCTGGCTGCCGTCGGGCTGCAAGCCATACACATTCCAGTTCATAGGAACCTGCACCTTGTCCCAAGCCGCCACATCATAATCCACCTTGTAGAAATCCACGGGGCGCTCACCGGGGTTGCCCACCCAGTTAAAACTCCAGGTACCATCGAGCGACAGGTAATACTCGCTGTTCTCGGGAAGCACCTTGCGGGCACTCTCCTCGTTATCGAACACAAAGAACCAGCCTTTGGGCTGCTCTTTATTCAAAGACAACTGCGTGGGGCTCTCCCACTCGTTGCCTGCAGGCGCCTCGGCATTGCCATAGGCAAAACCGCCAAGGTTCTGCGCCACAGAAACGGCCGACACAAACAGAGCGGCCATCATAGCAGTTACAAATCTTTTCTTCATAAAATTATTTTGAATGGTTATTAAAAAATTATCGTCATCATTCTAAAAATATGCGCACAAACGCACAAAACGTTGCTAATTTACGATATTTTTTATAATAATAAAAGTTTTACATAAATAATCAAACAATCTTTGGCCAAACAACAGAAATCATCAAGCACCGCCACTGCAGACAGCCACGCAAAGATAGCCACCGAAACCGCAATATCACTTTGCAGCACATTGGCAATTTATTCGCAAACAAACATAGACAGACACCCGGGCGGCGCAACCACGCACAAGTAATTTTATTTTACAAAACCAAATAATACAAAAGAAATGCGCCCACACAAAAACGCCCATCAACCAAGAGGTGATGGGTGAATAAAAAAAACAAATAAGACCACACCGGTGTGCAGCCTTATTTATAATCTGAAAAGATAATCGAAATGCACCAATTAGTTCTTGGCAGCATCCAAAGAAGCCTTGCGGAACTCTTTCATCATTTTCTCAATCTCCAAAGAAGCCTTGCGAGCACGTGTACCGGCAGCCTTGTTGCCTTTCTCTATCTGTGCATTTGCATCAGCTGCGAAAGCAGCATAAGTCTCCTGAATTTTTTCAATAAGTTCTTTCATAATATTCTGTTATTAAGGTTAATGATGCACAAAGATATAAAAAAACATTATATCCAAGCATTTTCGGCCTTTTTTTTATGCCATTTTTCATAAAAAAATCCATTTTTCTCAAAAAAGCACCACACAGAACAGAGGAATCATATAATTATCAGCACTATAGCAGACACACCTATTTATATAATAGATAAACAGGCTCGACACCCCCAACACACAGAATACAAAAACCCGCCGCCATAAAAGCAACGCCGGCTTTGGTATTTTTTATTTACAAACACTGAAATAGCATCACATAGCCACACACCCGTCACCACGCATTCAGCAAGTTCAAGCAAAACACGAACCACACAAAAACACCACACAATAAAAAAATATTTAATAAATAAGTCTCTATTTAGGCAAATAATTAAAAACTTTTTTATACCTTTGCATATGAGGCGTTAATGGATAACGCCACGACACGGCACCCATTTATTCACCTCAACAATTCGGCAATAGCCCTTTGCAAACAGGACATCTGCCGACAAATTTAATCAAAAAGCAACATCGAGGCGACAGCTACGTTTGCGCAACTGATTGACAGACAACAACTTACGCTACTGTCAAAGTCCCCGGACTATGTCCACGAGCGGACCAAACAAGTAAATAACGACAATAAAAACAGATAAAAAATATGGCACAAGCCGTAAGAAAAAAGAATACTCAATCACAAACGGAGAACTATTTCAACATCAATGAATTTCTCTATGCTTGTTTGTCCAAATGGTATTGGTTTTTGGCATCAACAATCATTGCAACAAGTGTTGCCGTTTACCACATTGCAACCAAGCAACCGGTTTACACACGTTATTGTGAAGTACTCATAAAATCGAAAGACAAAGCCCCCTCGATAGACGAACAAATGGCCAATATGGCCAACCTGGGGCTACGCACCACAACAAACGCATACAACGAAATTTACACATTCAGAGCCGCCGAAACAATACGTGAGGTCGTTAACAAATTAGGACTCAGAGCCAATTACACCAAAGACGGCACATTCCACCCCATCACCCTTTACGGTGAATCCTTGCCCGTAACAACCGAACTGTACGACCTTGATGAAGAATCATCTGCCTCATTCAGCATAGAGGTAACTCCCGAGGGCGCATACACCCTCAGCAATTTCACTTGCGACGGCAAAGCAATAGACCACGCACCCATCAAAGGCGAGCTTGTGGATGGGATATCCTTAACCGAGAGCCCCATTGGAAAAATAATCATACGCAACAACAAACTGCACTGCATAACACAAGAAACCAATATCAACGTAACCCAAGTAAGTACTCAAGCAGCAACAGCTATAGTAGGCGGCAAACTACACTTCAGCCTGCCCGACGAAGAAAACGACATTATCACAATCTCCATACGAGACCATTCGATTGACCGTGCCGACGACATACTCAACACACTTGTTGAGGTGTACAGCGAAAACTGGGTGAAGGACAAGAACCGCGCAGCCGACGGCACTCTTCAGTTCATAAACGACCGCCTTGCCTACATAAGCGACGAACTCGACGAAGTTGACAGCAACATATCATCGTATAAAAGCCGAAATCGTCTGCCCAGCATCAGCGCAAGCGCATCATTGCACATATCGAAGAACCGCGACAACATAAACCGATTACAGCAACTCAGCAACGACCTTGCAAGCATGAAAGAGATTCTCTCCAAGCTGCAAGCAAGCAAATCGCTTAACGAGCCATTGCCCCTTGGAGCCACGCTCAGCAACACAATGCTCAACAACCAAATCATCGAATACAACAAGACTGTGATAGAGCGCAATGCTACCATTGAAAAAAGCGGTGAGAACAACCCCGAAATAAAAAAGACAGATATGGAACTTGCCGCCAAGCGCGAGTCCATAATTGCATCGGCAAAATTATCAATAAAAAAAGTTGAAACATCCATAGCCACGCTCGAAAGAGAGACCAAAAAGACCATCGAAGAAATATCTAAGAACCCCGAACAAACCAAGTATTTAGCATCGGCCGAACGCGAGCAGAGCGTGAAAGAAAAACTATACCTGTTTCTGTTACAAAAACGCGAGGAAAACCAGTTGTCACAAGCCTTCACAGCATACAAAACACGCATCATCACGTCGCCCACCGGCAGCACCACCCCCACTGCACCGGTTAAAAACAACACCATATTTATGGGAGTTGCCATAGGCCTGCTCATACCATTGGTAATAGTTGCGTTGCGCGAGATAGCCAACACAAAAGTACGTGGGCGCAAGGACTTGAACGACATTTCGGTTCCCATCATAGGCGAAATACCGCAATTGGTTATCAAAGAAAAGAAAAAAGAGAAAATATCGGTAGTGGTGCACGACGGCAGCCGCAACATCATAAACGAAGCATTCCGCGTGTTACGCACCAACATAGAATTCATAACACGCGACAAACAGCACAGCACCATCATCACCACATCATTCAACCCCGGCAGCGGCAAAACATTCTGTATAATAAACACCGCTGTGAGCCTTGCCATAAAGGGAGAACGAGTAATAGTAATAGACGGCGATATGCGCCATGCATCGCTTTCGCAATATGTTGCATCACCGCAAAAAGGCCTCAGCAACTACCTTGCCGGCGAAATAGAGAGCATCGACGAAATAATAATTGCCGATAAAAAATACCCCAATCTGCACATACTGCCCGTGGGCACCATTCCACCTAACCCCACCGAATTACTCGAACTGCCACGTTTTGAAACACTCATAGAGGAACTGCGCAAGGAATATCGTTACACACTCATAGACTGCCCGCCGGTAGATATGGTGGCCGACACACACATCATAGAAAAACTTGCCGACCGCACCTTCTTCCTTGTGCGCGCCGGGGTAATGGAGCGTTCAATGATACCCGACATAGAAAACCTCTACAACGAAAACAAGCTCAAGAACATATCAATTATATTAAACGGAGTGGATACAGGCGGCAGCCGCTATGGTTACAAATACAGCTACCGCTATGGTTACAAATACAGCTACCGCTATGGCTACCACAACAGCTACCACTACGGATATGAGCAAAAATCATAAGCCGTTATATTTAATAAGGTATAAACAACACCCGCAGCGATAGCCAAAAACAACAATTATGAAGATTGCAGTTGCAGGAACAGGTTACGTAGGGCTCAGCATAGCAATATTGCTTGCGCAGCACAACCAAGTTACAGCAGTTGATTTAATACCCGAAAAGGTAGAAAAAATCAACAATCGCATCTCGCCCATCCAAGACGAGTACATAGAAAAGTACCTTGCCGAAAAGGAGCTGAACCTCACAGCCACCCTCGATGGAGCGCTTGCATACCGCGATGCCGACTTTGTTGTCGTTGCAGCACCCACCAACTACGACAGCAGCCGCAATTTCTTCGACACCACCGCCGTGGAAGCTGTGATAGAATTGGTTCTTGCCACAAACCCAGGTGCCATCATAGTAATTAAGAGCACCATACCCGTGGGATACAGCAAGAACATATGCAAGAAATACAATACCGACAATATACTGTTCTCGCCCGAGTTTCTGCGCGAGAGCAAAGCCCTTTACGACAACCTCTATCCCGGCCGCATCATTGTGGGGCACCCACAGGACAATGAACAATTGACACAAGCAGCACACACATTTGCCTCATTGTTGCAACAGGGAGCCGTGAAGCAGGACATCCCCACCCTGTTTATGGGGCTCACCGAAGCCGAGGCTGTCAAGCTGTTTGCCAACACATATCTTGCCCTGCGTGTGAGTTTCTTCAACGAACTCGACACATATGCCGAGATACGCGGGCTCGACACCCGCCAGATAATAGACGGCGTGGGGCTGGATCCCCGCATAGGCACACACTACAACAACCCATCCTTCGGCTACGGCGGCTACTGCCTGCCCAAGGACACCAAGCAACTGCTTGCCAACTACCAAGACGTGCCGCAGAACCTCATACAAGCCATAGTTGACAGCAACGCCACCCGCAAGGATTTCATAGCCGACCGCGTGCTCTCAAAGGCAGGCTACTACGACTATTACAGCAGTGGCGACTACGATGCCGATAACGAAAAGAACTGCACCATAGGCGTTTATCGCCTCACAATGAAGACCGGTAGCGACAACTTCCGCCACTCCTCCATTCAAGGCATAATGAAACGCATAAAAGCCAAAGGAGCCAACGTAATAATATACGAACCCACTCTGCCCGACGGCAGCACATTTTTTGGCAGCCTTGTGGTGAACGATCTTACCCGGTTTAAGAACGAGGCACAAGCCATTATAGCCAACCGGTACGACCACGCAGCCCTTGCCGATGTAAGAGAGAGAGTATATACCCGTGACCTCTTCGGTTGCGACTGAAACACAGAGTAACTAATTACAACATACAAATAAAGAAGTTAAGCAACAAATATCATATTAACTAAATAATATTTATTGAAATGAAAACAGTAATGCTTGTGTTCGGAACACGTCCTGAGGCTATAAAAATGGCCCCTCTGGTAAAGGAGTTCCAAAAACACCCCGACACATTCAAAACCGTAGTATGCGTAACAGGCCAGCATCGCCAGATGCTCGACCAAGTACTTCAACTCTTTGAGATAACCCCCGACTACGACCTCAATATTATGAAACAAGGGCAAGACCTCTACGACGTAACCGCCCGCGTACTTGTAGGTATGCGCGACGTACTCAAGGAGGTGCAGCCATCCGTGGTACTTGTACACGGCGACACCACCACAAGCACCGCAGCAGCCCTTGCCGCCTTCTATCAGCAAATCCCCGTTGGCCACGTAGAAGCCGGCCTGCGCACACACAACATATACAGCCCCTGGCCCGAGGAGATGAACCGCCAGATAACCGGCCGCATTGCAACCTACAACTTTGCCCCCACCCCATTGAGCAAGGCCAACCTGCAACGCGAGGCTGTTGCCGAGGATAGCATCACCGTAACAGGCAACACCGTAATAGATGCACTCTACTGGGTAGTGAACAAGATAAAAGAGGACAAAGCACTCAACCAAGAACTGCAGCAGCTGCTGTTGCAGGCCGGCTACGACGTATACCGCCTTGCCGATGGCAAAAAGTTGGTTCTCATCACCGGCCATCGCCGCGAAAACTTTGGCGACGGCTTCATAAATATGTGCACTGCCATACGCGACCTCACCCGCAAATACCCCAACGTGGATTTCGTCTATCCCATGCACCTCAACCCCAATGTGCGAAAGCCCATCCACGAGGTATTTGGCGAGGACTTGAGCAACCTCGGCAATATGTTCTTCATAGAGCCGCTTGAATACCTCTCATTCGTATATCTTATGGAAAAGAGCACCATTGTGCTCACCGACAGCGGCGGCATACAGGAAGAGGCACCCGGCCTGGGCAAACCCGTTCTTGTGATGCGCGACACCACCGAGCGCCCCGAGGCACTGGAGGCAGGCACCGTGAAACTCGTAGGTACCAACTACAACAAGATAGTAGATGAGGTATCGCAGTTGCTCGACAACCAAGAGCATTACGACACAATGAGCAAAGCCGTGAACCCCTATGGTGATGGCCTTGCCTGTGGCAGAATAGTGGAAACTCTTAAGTAAGCTAAAAACAAAACATAATTTATAAACCACTTTAAAACATTAAACAAATGAAAGCATGTTTTATGGGACTTGGCTACATAGGCCTCCCCACCGCAATTATTGCAGCAAAACACGGAGTAGATGTTGTAGGTGTCGACATCAACCCCAAGGTAGTAGAAGTAACCAACCAAGGCAAGCTCCACATCATTGAGCCCGGTATGGAGGAAATGTTGCAGGAGGTTATAGCAGCCGGCAAGTTCAAGGCCTACACCACCCCCCAGGAGTGCGATGCCTACTTTATGGTAGTGCCCACCCCCTTCAAGGGCGACCACGAGCCCGATGTATCGTACGTTGAGGCTGCAACCCGCGCAGTACTTCCCCTTCTGAAGGAAGGCGACCTTTATGTAATTGAGAGCACATCACCCATAGGCACCACCGAAATGATGACCAACATCATCTTCACAGAGCGCCCCGAGCTCAAGGACAAGATATACATAGCATACTGCCCCGAGCGCGTTCTCCCCGGTAACGTAATCTACGAACTCGTTCACAACGACCGTGTCATCGGCGGCCTCAACCCCGAGAGCACCGACAAGGCAATAGCCTTCTATTCGCAGTTCGTGCAGGGCGAGCTCCACAAGACCAACTGCCGCACCGCCGAAATGTGCAAGCTCACCGAGAACAGCAGCCGCGACGTGCAGATAGCATTCGCCAACGAGCTCTCCCTCATCTGCGACAAAGCAGGCATCAACGTATGGGAGCTCATCAACCTTGCCAACAAACACCCCCGCGTAAACATTCTGCAACCCGGTTGCGGTGTGGGCGGCCACTGCATAGCTGTTGACCCCTACTTCATCACAGCCGACTACCCCGCCGAGAGCAAGATTATTGCCACAGCACGCAACATCAACAACTACAAGAGTTTCTGGTGTGCCGAAAAGGTTAAGAGCACAATGCTCGAGTTCGAGCTCAAGCACGGCTACAAACCCTCGGTAGCAATGATGGGCCTTGCCTTCAAGCCCAACATCGACGACCTGCGCGAGAGCCCCTCAAAGACCATCGTGGGCAAAGTAATGCAGATGTGCAACAATGCCGACATAATGATTGCGGAGCCCAACGTAGAGGAGCACAACACCTTCAAACTCACCAACTACAAAGAGGCATTTGAGAAAGCCGACATCGTAGTAATGCTCACCGCCCACGACCAGTTCAAAGAACTCCCCTGGAACGACAGCAAGATAATCCTCGATTTCTGCGGAATCTACAAAAGATAACCATTTATTAGAGGGGCAGGCCAATACATCTGCCCAATAAATGGTATCAAAGTAGTGGAAAGAAATTGAAAACACTCACAGAGGCAAAGCCTCACCCGCAAGCACTTGGTTGTGCTTGCGGGAACAAAAACAGAGAGATAGAATAATACTTTGAACAATGAAACCAGTTTGGGAATACATACAAAGCGACTACTACCGTTATAGTGGGAAAAAACTAACGCCATTGCAACTAACAATTAAAGCGTTATTTGGAACAAATCACTGCTTCCGCTACTCATTCTGGATGAGACTGGCGGGAGCAGGTGGACTGATTGGTTTCTTTGCAAGAAGAATGCATAGACACTATACTTTAAAATACGGTATTCTAATACCATACAACACAAAAGTCGGGTATGGTTTTTACATAGGTCACGGAGTGGGTATTGTAATATATGGTGGAACAACTATTGGCAACAACGTAAATATAAGCCAATTCCTTTCAATTGGCACAAACAAACGCACACCTGCAACCATTGGCGACAATGTTTATATTGGTCCTAATGTTTGCATAGTTGAAGATGTCAACATTGGCAGTAACACAACAATAGCAGCCGGAGCAGTAGTTATAAAAGATATTCCGGAGAATTCAACTGCTGCCGGTTGCCCTGCGAAAGTTATAGGAGAGAACAAGCACCCTGAATATGTACATAACCAATGGGAGTTATAACCACCCGACATTAACCGCAGCACCACAATTGATAGAGAAAAGACAAAAAAGACACACCTATAAAAAAACACTATAGAAGCCAATAAATAAGAACAATGGGCAACGAAAACAACAAAAGAATCATAAAGAATTCCCTATACCTATATGCCAGAATGTTTATATTGCTGGCAATAGGTCTGTACACTTCAAGAATTATTCTTGAGACATTGGGCGTGAACGATTATGGTATTTACAATGCTGTAGGCGGTATTGTAACTGTTTTCCTTGTTATACAAGCAACATTGTCCACCTCAACACAACGATACATAACGTATGCGTTGGGGAAGAACGACCGTGAACAGTTGAACAACGTATTTTCCACCAGTGTCATAGTTCACATACTCTTCTCCGTCATTTTAGTAATTCTGGCAGAAACCGCCGGACTATGGTTCCTGTACAACAAAATGATAATACCTGAGGAGAGGATGTTCGCTGCATTATGGACCTATCAATGTGTCATAATCAGCACTGTTGTTATGATTATAAGTGTTCCATACAATGCTTTGATAATAGCCCACGAGAAAATGGGTATTTATGCAAAAATATCATTGTTCGAAGCATTTGCTAAACTATTGCTGGTGTTTATTATAAAATACATCCCTTACGACAAACTAATCATATATTCCACCTTTTTGGTTGCAATACAGTTGATAGTAAGATTCATATATGCACATTATTGCAGCAAGAACTACAAAGAAAGTAAAATAAAGTACCGAATAGAAAAAACTCTAATAAAGGAAATGGGAAAGTTTGCCGCCTGGAGCCTGTTCGGCGCTACAGCCTTTATGACATATACACAAGGACTGAATCTTCTGTTGAATACTTTTTTTGGCCCTGCAATCAACGCGGCTCGTGGTATAGCCGTTCAGGTACAGAGCCACGCCATTCAGTTTATTACCGGCTTCCAAACAGCGATAAACCCGCAAATTACCAAATCATATGCGGCGGGAGATTTCAAGTACCTGCACGAACTAATATTTCGAAGCAGCAAATTCTCATATTATTTAATACTTGCCATATCACTGCCAATAATCATTGAAGCACCCACCATTTTAACACTCTGGCTTGGAAAATATCCCGATTATTCGGTCATATTCATAAGAATAATTTTAGCATCGTCAATCATAAACTGTATGGCAAACCCGCTCATAACCACAATAAAGGCTACCGGCAATGTAAAGACATATGAATGCGTTGTAGGAGGATTAATGCTGACGATATTGCCCATCTCATACATCTTCTTAAAAATGGGTTATCCGCCATACATAGTTTTTATAGTCCACCTGGTTATTGAAATAATAGCCCAAAATGCCAGAATTCTAATTGTTGCCCGAAGAATACAACTCACATACAAGGAATTTATAAGCAACATTATAGTAAAAGTAATATCGGTTACAGTTATTTCAAGCATAATACCGGTTTGCATACATTACCACTATTGTCATAGCAAAACTATATCAATTATAAACTGTATGATAGCGGTAGCATCCGCTTTAGCCACAATATATATAATAGGACTGAATAATAAAGAGAGAACAACCATAACCAGGACAATACTAAAAAAGATAAAGAAGAATGGGTAATATTTCGCATATAAAGGATTGTTATGGCTGCGGATTATGCGCCACAGTATGTGCCAAGAAAATCATAGAAATAAAACTTAACAAAAAAGGGTTCTATGAGCCACGTATAACCGATACAAACAAGTGTACAAACTGCGGTTTATGTACCGATGTATGCGCCTTCTCGCACAATACCCCAGCCCTGACACAAGAAGAAAAGAGTATAAAGAGTTGGGCTGCTTGGAGCAATGACGAACGCGTGCTGTTAAAATGTTCATCGGGCGGCATTGGTTTTGAAATAGCAAAACAACTGATAGAAAAAGACTACAAACTATGCGGTTGCCGATACAATGCCGAGGCAGGGCGCGCCGAACACTACATAGCAACAACACCCGAGGAGGCTGTGCAATCCATTGGCAGTAAATACATACAAAGCTACACTGTTGACGGGTTCAAGGCCATAAATCGCAAGGAGAAATACATTGTAACCGGTACACCTTGCCAAATAGACTCCTTCCGCCGTTACATTAGAAAATTCCGAGTAGAAGATAATTTTGTGTTGCTCGACTTTTTCTGCCACTGCGTGCCATCAATGTGGGCTTGGAACAAGTACACAAAGATGGTAGAAAAGCAAACCGGCAAAATAACATATGCATCGTGGCGTAACAAATTCACCGGTTGGCACGACTCTTGGGCAATGTCGCTTGATGGCGAGAATACCGAAACCGAAAAAGTCGATTGGCACGATAGTTACAATTTGATAATAAAGGGAAAAAAAGGTTTCCACAATTCCCGACTCTCGCAAGGAGACTTTTTCTACTATTTATTTTTAGGACATTATGGCTGCAACCCGGCCTGTACCAAGAACTGCAAATACAAATATGACAGTTCTTCGGCCGATATACGAATTGGTGACCTATGGGGTAACACATATAAAGACAACGAAAAAGGAGTGAGTGCCCTCATCTCATTCACGTCCAAAGGCAAAAAGGTGATAGAAGAGTTAAAGGGTGTTAGATTGATAGAGCACCCGCTCGACATTGTTGCCGAGGGACAAATGAAATCCAACGTAAAAAAGGCCCCCACATCCTGGCTTGTTGAGCTATTCTTAAAATCAAGTTTTGGTTTAGATTCTAATTTATGGAAAATGATATGCCGCATAAATAGAATATCAAAAAGAATTAGTTATAGACTGAAAAAAATAGAAAAATGAGAATTGCCTTAATAACAATATACCACGTTCCCAATTATGGTTCCGTGCTACAAGCATATGCCACACAGGAATTGCTGGAGCAGCTTGGACATAAATGCGATGTAATCAAATACAGATACCCCAACGAGTACCACTATTCCATGGGGCATCCAAAACAAACATTAAAGCAGAAAATAAGATCAAGAATCTACTATATATTAGGTAGGAATGCCACCGCCCGAAAGAATAAGAATCTTGATGTATTCAGGAATAAATGCTTGAACTTTACCAAAGAGTACTCCAACTTAGCAAAACTAAAGAGTGAGAAATGGCAAAACTACGATTTATTTGTAGTAGGCAGTGACCAAGTATGGAAATCAAAATACAATTATGGCGACACAGCCTTTCTTTTGTCATTTGTTCCCAATGGCAAAAAACGCATATCAATCGCTTCAAGTTTTGCATCAAGCACCATACCAGAGAATATGCGCGAGAGGTACAAAAAGCACCTTGCGAAATTTGATGCAATATCTGTGCGTGAGAACAATGGTGCATATATCATAAACAAGGAACTTTCACTGGATTCCAAGGTTTCTGTAATACTGGACCCCACCTTGCTGCTAAGTAAAGAGGAATGGTTGAAAAAAGTTCCACGTTCCGATTTCAAGAAAAAGAAGAAATACATTCTTCTCTATATGCTCACATATGCTTTTGAACCGCGCCCATACATATTCGAAGTGCTCAAGCACTTGCAAACACTCGATGACTATGAGATAATAGCATTGGAAGGCTACACACCTGCTGAAAAAGCAGAAGGAGTTGTTATGACAGACAAAACGGACGCATCAATCAATGAATTCATTGACCTGTTCGCCAATGCCGATATTGTTGTGACATCATCGTTCCACGGCACGGCTTTTGCAGTAAACTTTGGAATACCGTTGATTTCCATAGTCCCCACAGACAAAGGAGATGACAGGCAATCGACATTACTTAAGAATTTGAATCTGCACCAATGTATCACACCAATAGGTACAGACATAAAGGGGTTAAATCCAATATACAATAAAGAACAAAAAGACATAGAGTTGACCAATGCAAGAGAGAAATCCATAGAATGGATAATCAATAATATAAATTAGAACATTTGGTTATGTAAGCAACAACCATAATTGTTTCGCCCCATTTTAATCACGCCTGTAAGTTATTGAATTAAAGATGATTGGAGATTTATTTACATACAATGTTATAAGATTTTTTTTGCTTGTCATATTACTTGTATGCGGCAAAATTATTTCCTCAAGCAAGAACAAATACAATGTCATAGCATTCACATTAATATCCATTGTTGCATTCTCGCTCATTGAAGGATTAAGATGGGACCGCGGCCCCGACTACTACAACAACTACCTGCTGTTGACGACCAATGACCTTGGTGTAACAAAATCGGAGCCCGTATTCAACGCTATCATTGACGTATTGAAAGGTTTGTCAGTACCATACTGGGGATGTTTCATATTCTTTAGTTTCCTGTACATCTTCACCTACACCAAAGTAGTCAATTTGTTCCCAAAGACTGCGGTATGGGCACTGCCTATCATGTTCTTTACCACCGCCGACGCTCATGAAAACTTTGTACGCCAGTTTATTGCCATATCATTTGTTCTGCTTGCCTACTATTATAATACAAAGAATAAGAATCTTCAAACAGTTATCTGCCTGCTGTGTGCAGTCCTGAATCATTATAGTGGATTATTTGCGGTTTTTCTGTTCTACATGATTAAATACATAAAATTAGACAATTTTATAAAAAGACCGATATTACTGGTATTTATATACCTGGCACTATACTTTTTCTGGGATGTATCATATTTGAATTCAACCACAGAAATTCTGAACAGTATAAATATTGGTGATTCATCAATGCAGAACTACTTGGATAATGCAGACCGTTGGTTTACAAGTGAGGGCAGTTTGTCCGATTTGAAAGGAGCTGTTATAAAAACATCATTTTTAAACGAGTTCTTTACACTGGCTACAAATTGCATTATAATATATTTCGGTTTCTTTACTATGCAAAATGACAAGAGAATGTGCATACCCTATTGGTTTACATATTTTGCAATCATTATTTTTGTTTTAGGAGGTGACATTGAACTATATCGAAGATTTGCCTGGTGGCTATACTATTTTATGCCTATTGTTCTGGGAGCCATATGGTATCTGGCACCTATGAACAGAACTGTAAAGATAACCACAATGAGTATAATCATTATGAATTTCATTTACCGATTCTATTTAACTCTAACCACTATACCATCTGCCGGTTATGCATTTATCTGGGACAGATAACAGGAATAACATAAAAATCCATAAATAATGATGAAAAAGACAAGTCATCCACTGATAAGTATCATTATACCAGTATATAATGTAGAAAAATACCTGAACCGTTGTATGGAATCGGTCATAAACCAGAGCCTAAAGAATATTGAGATTATTCTTGTAGATGATGGTTCGCCCGACAACTGCCCGCAACTATGTGACGAATGGGCGGCGAAGGACAGCCGCATAAAGGTTGTTCACAAAAACAACGAGGGGCTTGGTCTGGCACGCAACACCGGTATGCAGTATGCAACCGGAGAGTACTTAGCGTTTATTGACAGCGATGACTATGTCGATTTGAGAATGTATGAGATACTTTACGAAAAGGCAACTGCACTCAATGCCGACATTGTTTACTGCGGGCACAAGTATGGTTTGAAAGACGGTACATTTGAAGATAGAAATGACTTTAGCCAGGAAACGATTTTTGACGACAAAGCAAAAATTGAAGAACACTCGATGAACTACTTCTATCCTATAAACAGCCGTCAAATGATGATGTCTGTTTGGCACTCGATATACAAAAGGGATATAATAAAGACACCATTCTACTCAGAACGTGAAGTTGTATCGGAGGACCTGCATTTTCAGCTATCAGCAATATTGAACTCAAAGAAAATCGTATATATCCCAGACAGCCTATACTATTATTGCTACAATGGCGAGAGTCTCTCCCACACTTTCAAATTCAACAAATTCTATGGTTTCCAAAAGTTAATGCGAGTGATTTTAAACCTATATCCTAAAAAGGAGCGATATGTCTATAAATATTATTTCAATCTAATTTTGGGTTTCATTAGACATATAATGGGAGATGAAAAACTTACAAACAAAGAGAGAAAAGAATATATCAAGGAGATATACTTAAACGAAACTTGGCAGGAGATAAAACAAGGTACTGATAAACGAATGTATGTAAAACACCATAAATTGATGTATGCTTTATTCGGAAGAAATATGTTTTATCTATTTCACTTAATTTTGTTATTTGATTATTATTTTGTATATAGAAGAAAGCAAATAAGTAAAACAAAGAAAAACATATAAGATATAATGTACAATAGATAATTAGAATGTTTTACATATACCCAAACTCAAAACATTCATTAAACATAAGGACTAAAATGATATGAAGAAGATATTATTTATAATCAACTCTTTAAATGTTGGTGGTGCTGAGAAAAGTCTTGTATCACTTTTAAATCTGCTGCCACCAGAAGAATACGAAATAGACCTTTATCTTCTTAAGAGAACTGGATTATTTCTCAAATTACTGCCAGCCAACATCAATGTAAAAGAGGTACCCTTCCCATACACCTGTTTATCGAGAAAAATATCAGATGTAAGTTTTTTTTACAGAAATGGATTTCTATTTTGGTTTAAAAAAGTTGTACGCACAATTCTATCTAATATCATAAACCGCAAAAATGCGGTTATCCAGAACTTATGGGCAAGGTGGAAAGATGAAATACCTGTTATTGAAGAAGAATACGATGTTGCTGTTTCATATATAGAAGGCAGTGCTAATTACTTTGTTATTGATAAAATAAAAGCCAAGAAAAAATATCTTTGGATGCATACTATATATGACAAATGGGGATATTCTCCTGAGTTTGACAAGTATTACTTTAATAAAGCAGACAAAGTGGTTACCATATCAAATATATGCAAAGACTCTCTAATAAAGAATTTTCCAGATATCGCCAGCAACAAGTTTGCTATACTTGAAAATATAACATCTCAACAATTAATAAAATCTATGTCAGAAGAAACTTTAGTTGACGAGATATATTTAGACAAAAATAAAAAGAAGATTCTCTCTGTTGGAAGACTTGATCCCATAAAAGCGTACGATTTGGCACTTGATGCTGCAAAAATACTCAAAGAGAGGGGGGTTGATTTTGTGTGGTACATTGTTGGAGGTGGAAAGATTAAAGAAAAACTTGAAAAACAGAAAAGTGATTTAGGTTTGGATAACGAGGTTTACTTCATAGGAGCACAAATGAATCCATATAAGTATATGCGATATGCAGACATTGTCGTACAGTCTTCGAAATATGAAGGCAAATCAATTGTACTTGACGAAGCAAAATTACTTGGCAAACCTATTGTCGCAACCAATTACAGCACAGTAACCGATGCTATTACACACCTTGAAACAGGGATTATCACAGAAATGTTTCCGGAAAGTTTGGCAAATGGAATATGTGAATTACTAAAAAATAAAGAATTAAGGAATAGAATAATTAAAAATATATCACTTAACACAAAAGACAACACTTGCGAGATCGACAAATATATAGAACTGTTCTAAAAGACCAAAACAATGCCTATTAACAAGAATTTGTGTAAACACATATTAACAATTGCTCCCCACTACCTTCCACCACAAGGAGGAATAACACAGGTCATATACAATTATGACAAATATGTATTTGAGGAGTTTCAGTTCCTGCCTTTAATGAAAGGAAAGACTGTCATTGCAAGACGTTTTTCAATCATAATATCGCTGATAAGATTGTTCTTCAAACTATTGTTCAACAAAAGTATAAGGATAATCCATATACACTCGGCCTCATACAGTAGTTTCCAGCACTCCGTACTGTTTATGAAGGTAGCAAAAATGCACAACAGAAAAGTTGTTATGCACATACACGGTGGCGGTTTTGCCGCATATTATGAGACAAAGCCAGAATGGATAAAATCAATGTTGAACAAATGTGACGTGGTTATTGCTTTAACATCATATTGGGAGAAGTTCTTCAAAGAAAAAGTTGGTTGCAAAAATGTTGTTCAAGTCAACAATATAATAGAAGCACCGCAATACAATGAAACCGTAAAGAATGCCGCCTGCAAGCATTTTCTATATTTAGGAAAAGTCTATAAGGAAAAAGGCATATATGACCTCATTGAGGTGATAAAAGACCATAAGAACGAATTTGAAGGTAGATTGGTGCTTCACATTGGTGGTGGCGGCGAGATTGACAAACTAAACAGAATAATAGGAGAAAATTCGCTTCAAGACATTGTAAAACATGAGGGTTGGGTAAATGGTCAGAAGAAAACAAATTTATTAAACCAATGCGATGTCTATATATTGCCTTCCTATTTTGAAGGACTTCCAATTTCAATTCTTGAGGGACTAAGCTATGGACATTACATCATTTCAACAACAGTAGGCGGTATTCCTGAAATCATCAAAGGCGACGAGGTGGGAACACTGCTCACTCCTGGTGACAAGGTTGCCTTGTATGAAGCCATTAAAAAGACAATAGAGAACGAGAAACTGTCTGAAACAAGAGAAAAAAGAATTGCAATCTCAAAGAAGCACCAGCCCATAGAGGTTGCAAAGAAGTTAATAGAAACATATAATAAAGTATTATAGATATGGCAAACAAAATCATCTTATCTGTATACAAGGAATACCTGTACTACAGAAACAAATTATTATGCAAGATTAACCCAAAGATAGCCGCAAATATCGTGTATAAGAAAGTTAAGGGGCGTAATATAAACTGGGAGAATCCACAGGATTTGATTGAAAAGATTGCATGGATGGAACTCAATACAGATACTAATCTCTGGACATTATGTTCAGACAAATATAAGGTTAGAGAGTTTATAAAGGAACGTGGTTGCGAGGATACTCTTGTAAAACTTTATGGTGCATGGAAAGATCCTTACAAAATAGATTTTGACAAATTGCCAAAACAGTTCGTTTTGAAGGCCAACAATGGATGTGGCACCGTTATGATAGTCAAAGACAAAAACGAACTGGACATTGAAAAAACTAAGAAAGCCCTTAAGAATTGGGTAAAAAGGCCATACGGATACTCATCAGCACAACTTCATTACTTAAAAATAGAACCATACATAATTGCAGAGGAACTATTGACACAAGATAATACACTCAACAAAATATCTCCAAGTTCAATGGTGGATTACAAAGTATGGTGCATTAACGGAGAACCGGAAGCAATATTGATGACCTTTGACAGAACAAAGGAGTCTCTTAAACTTAAATTATATTCTACAGAGTGGGAAGATATATCATATCATATTGTTTATGGAGGTCATTACCCCAAAATTGACAACATTCATATTCCTAAGCCAAAATGTCTTGAGTCTATGCTTCAGTTTGCAAAAAAACTTTCTGCGGGTTTCCCCGAAGTCAGAGTTGATTTCTATATTGTTGATAATACTCCTAAATTTGGAGAACTAACTTTCTCTACCGGTTTTGGATACTTTACAGAAGAATATTACAAATATCTTGGAAGCAAAATTGATTTGACAAAAGTTAAACGAATAAAATAGAGCCGCACTATTATGATAAAATTTTTAAGACATTGGTTTTGGCGTATCAAAATAGCAATCAAGCAGTTTCGATATGTAAAAATTCAAAAAATGGATATACATCCAACAGTTAGAATCGCAGCAGCAGCCCACTTGGATGGGACATATCCAAAAGGTATCCATATAGATGAAGAATCATACGTTGCAGGTGGTGCAATAATATATACTCATGACTATTGTCGTGCAATACACAAAGACACATATATAGGAAAGCGATGTTTCATTGGTGCTAATGCCATAATTATGTGCGGAGTAAAGATTGGTGATTCTGTAATTGTGGGCAGTGGAGCTATTGTAACAAAAGATGTGCCAAGCAATTGTATTGTAGCAGGAAACCCAGCCAAGATTATCAAACAAGGTATTCATACGAAAAAGTTCGGACAGTTGGTAAAACAAGAATAGTGTATTTAGCAATAAAACAGATTTATGAAAAAGATAATATTCGTATATGGCAACCTGCCTGCGTACAGGAAGGACTTCTTTACAAACCTTTCAAAAGAGCTTGAAGCTAATGGCATAGAGATGAAGGTTTTCTATGGATACATCGCCAACAAAGTTGTGAAGCAAGACGACAGCAACAACTACAAGACAAGGAAATTTGAAACAGTGAAAAAGAGCCTCAAGTTGCTCTCCTTTTCAAAGATGGTGGGCCTGCCCCAGGCTATAAAAGAGGAAAAGCCCGATGGAATAATATTCCAATTCAACCAAACTAATATATCGCAGTGGCAAGTACTGCGTTACTGCAAGAAAAACAACATACCTTATGCGATTTGGGGTTGTAACTATACGCGTGCCGACCTAAAAGGTTGGTTATCCAAGATAAGAGAAAGAATCTATCACTACATTTATCGCAATGCAAAGATCCTAATTCCTTATGGCACACTATATCGCGATTACTTCATAAATCTGGGAATTCCCAAAGAACGCGTTGTTGTTGCACAAAATACTATAAATGTAGAAGCCATTGTCGATAATCACAAAGAGATACCGGCTAAAGATTCTACAAACAGAAGTTTGAAGATATTGTATGTTGGTGCACTTGCCTGGCAAAAAAGAATAGAAACATCCATCGATGCAGTAGCTGCACTTATTGACGAGAATTACAATGTAACATTTGACATTGTGGGTGGCGGTTCCGAGCTTGAAAGACTTAAAAGCCATCTGTCCCAAAAATCGGAGAAGGCACAAACGGGCATAACCCTGCACGGAGCAAAATATGGCGAAGAACTCACAGATTTCTTCCTGAAAGCCGATGTATTCCTTATGCCCGGAACAGGAGGACTTGGTGTAAACGAAGCTATGGCATATGAACTACCCATCATATCTACTCACGGTGATGAAACCGTTTATGACCTTATCGACGGCAACGGCTATCTGTTGCAGAATTTTGGAGATAAAGACGAGCAGATGAGGCGTCTGAAGGAATTCATATCCCTGAGTCGCGAGGAAAAGAATGCTATGGGGAAAAAGAGCCGTTCCAACATTCTGTCGAGGGCATCACTCAAGAATATGGTAAACAGTCATTTGAATGCTTGCAAAAAACTCATAGAAGAATAATAAAAGTTAATTATATAGAATTCTACACAAATAATAAAGACTTGTCATTCTGAACGGAGTGAAGAATCTCAAATGGCGTTAATAAGAGTTTTTCCTCCCATATGGTCGTGGAAATTACAACCTTGTGTAAATTTCTATATAATCACCTAATAAAAATAGATAATAAACAATTTATGAAAAAGAAGATTTACTACTTATTATTACTGAACATCTTTACACTTTGCCTGAATGCACAGGAAGTGAAATTCGATTCTAATAACAGAATTGAAATACCATCTACATCTTCAACCATTACCATAAAGTTCAAGACACGTAGTTCCATATACAGGCAAAGCGAGCAAAAGAAACTTTTCACCCTATGCTTGGATGCAGCCAACCCTATAGTGAGAAACTGTAATACCGTGTATGTCCAACCTGTAGAAGACAATAATGAAACATATTATGTTGACAAGAATAATGCAAAGATACAAGTCACAGCAAGCTGGACTCCCGAAATGCCCTTAAAGATGAATAATTATGGCCAGGATATCTTTACAATACGCGTCAAATATCCGGTTGTAGATGTAAACCTTGATGGAACCACCAATATCAGGGAATATATGCCTGCAGAATTAGAGGGATGTTACATTGCAAAGGATGACAATTACTTTACAATATCATATGCTGATGGCTCGATATTAAGACAATATGCACTTGAAAACTACAAAAATGTAGATGAGTTGGTTGAAGCGATGCTTGCAGATAATGAACTCACCCAAATTTTTGAGATTGTCAAGATAAACACCGCAGAATTCTTGTTTAACGACATAAACAACTTTGATAAAGTAAACCTGACAAAATACCACAAGGAAATACCTTTTGTGCAGGTGGGTTCCTCGCTTTATACAGGCCAGGAGTACTGGGACAGCTACCCCACTCTTATACGTAGCAATGATATCGGATTTGAGCACACGCTACAATTCAACATTCTTGTAGAGGACGGAAACACACGTGTTATAGAAACTGTTTTCGATGGTATGTGGCTGCACCACGAAATGAAAAGAACAATAACATCACCCTACATTCAGGTAGAGCTTAACGATGAAAGTTTTATAAGCGAAGTTACAAGTGTTCAAATTGAAGATTACAAGACAAGATATATACCAATAATAAATGCCCTGCATTATATCTACGAGGGTGATTATGTGAACAAATATCTCTATATATCAACAAAAAGACTCTACGATTATATGTCCTATTTCAAGGACAGGGGTATGAAGCACATATCATATCAGGAGAGCCTCGACATTTTGCAAGGCAAGAAAGAGGCTACAGGCTACACATACCATCTAATGTTCGACGACAGACAAAAGTCGCATTGGACCAACAAGAACGTACGCGCCATCTTTGAAAAATTCGATGTCAAGCCTACATTGCCATACATCATCGAAGGAGTAAATATGAACGATGATGTGCCGCCATCATATGCTCTCTCACAAGATGAATACAAAGAGATGACAGATGCCGGCTGGGGCACAATTACACACGGTTTCACATTGCACACAGACAAACTATCCTATGCGCAATTCTACCAAGGATTCAAAAGAACAAAGGATGCTTGGAAAAGATGGTATAATGCAGATATCAACGCATATGTTCCACACGACAATTTCCCCACAATAATACAATACCATCTGCTCAAATATTTTGGTATTCAAGCTGTGACACCCTCTTCCAACCCCTACGGAACTTACTCTAAAGGCGACAACTGTATGGATATGCCATACGGACGCTTTACTGCACTGGACAGCGAATACCCTTGGGACAAAATTGAATTGAGTCTATACAATTGGACCAGAAACGATCCGAACACATCCAAGTACAATCTTTCAATAGGCGAAAGCGGATGGGCTACTATGTGTCTTTATATGAACACGGTAATACCCGAAGGTGTTGATGTATACTATGTGAAAGATGGAGTAAAAACCGACAATGAGAACAACCAGTACATAACACTCAAGAAAATTACTACCGGGATAATCCCTGCACAGCAAGGTGTTATTGTGAGAGGCGAGAGTGGAGAATATCCTTTTGTCTATACACATAGCATAGCTTCAACTGATTCAATAAACAACAATTTGCTCAAAGGCACATCAATAAATGAGTATATAAAAGCCGATGCGAATACTACATATTATGTTCTGGCCAATGTTGAGAATAAAGTTGGTTTATACCAAGCCCAAATTGACAACGAACTATTTTATAACAATGAAAACAAGGCATACTTGCCGGTGAAGAACACTGCGGCTCAGTCCAAGTGCATTAATTTCCGTTTTATGGATGGAACAACAGGCATTGAGAGCGTTAGTGTAAAAAATGAAAAAAGGGTTTTCGACCTACAAGGAAGAAAAATCGATACTATAACACAAAGCGGAATGTACATAATTAACGGCAAGAAGCAATTCATCAGACTATAATTGAATATATAAGCTGCAAATAACAAAAGTCTGAAAATCAAAGAGTGCCACACCCAAAATTTTGGGTGTGGCACTCTTTGATTAAATTATCCCTTCCACCATATATGAAATTGATTACAAAGCCAACCAATTATTCTTAATAGCGTTAACCATCATACGAGTATATAGCTTCTGCCCCTTGTCATTGGGGTGCAAACCATCTTTGAGGTTTGTGCCAAAGCCATTCCATATCTCCAAATCGCGCACAACGCCAAGTTCCGAATAACCATCGACTATCTTAATCGAATATCTCTTGGCCATCTTCTCCAACACATCGTTAATTCCCAGGTTTTCCGTATTGGCTCTTTGAATAGGAAGTACACACAGACACAGCGATTGAGGGAAGGCCTGCTTCACCTTGAGGAACGCATACCTCATAGCCTCACAAGTTTTTGTAACATCAAGGTTAGCCAAAGTAGCCTCCACATCAAACGTCTTGCCATCGGCAAGTGTTACCGTTTTTGCCATTGCACTGTCATAAGTATCGTTTGGATTGCCGTCATTTGTTCCCAGTGCAAAGATTATCACATCGGGAACAAAATCTCCATCGGTAGTGAATGCGCCATTGGGGTTTGTCCTGTCGTTCAAAGCCAGCTTAACCTGATAAGACAAATTTTGCCTCTCATAGCCGCTTTCTCTCTCTCTTTCAGTATATGATGCACCGTTCTGTGCATAGTTGCGCACGTCGGAACAAGAGAGGTACTTTGTCATCAGGTATGGCCACATACTGAAACTCACCCAATTCCCGTTTTCATCTTCATAACCGTTACCTTTCTCTTTGAAAGTATAAGCTGTTGTCTGGTGGTTTTCATTTATTGAAAAATCGGCATTAGTGGTTATTGAATCGCCAAATATCAACACCTTCAAGCCGTTGCCTTTAATCAGTTCCGCTACATCGTTTTCAAGGTTATTCACACGAACACTTGTAGGGAGCTGCATATACCTCGTAACATAGCAGATACTGCGTTTTTCGGCCATAGCTTCGCTATTAGCATAAAATTGTACCCTGAAGCTATCGGCCTTTAGTTGTTCTTCGGTAAATGAGAGGGTGCCCACAGCATTTGTTGCATCTCCTTCCACACCGCTTATTACACCGCCATCCTTGTCATAAAATATAATAGCGTGTACGTTCGCTCCAATTACTGCCGAAGAGTATA
>JAFXGV010000008.1 GCA_017536765.1 Bacteroidaceae bacterium | reverse complement strand
GTGTGCACTGCTCGGGTTTGAACTTGTTGGCACCGTGAGAAGTACCGATTGAGATAGCCAAGCTGTCGCAACCTGTCTTTGTAACGAAATCTACAACCTCCTCGGGGCGTGTATATGTGTGGTGCTCGGCAACAACGTCGTCCTCAACACCAGCAAGGATACCAAGCTCGCCCTCAACAGTTACATCGTACTGGTGAGCATACTCTACAACCTTCTTTGTAAGAGCAACGTTCTCCTCATAGGGGAGGTGTGAACCGTCGATCATTACAGAAGAGAAGCCCATATCGATACAAGATTTGCACAACTCGAATGAGTTACCGTGGTCGAGGTGAAGAACGATTTCGGGGTTAGCGCAACCGAGCTCTTTTGCATACTCAACAGCACCCTCGGCCATATAACGGAGGAGTGTCTGGTTGGCATACTTGCGAGCACCGCTCGATACCTGAAGAATAACGGGAGATTTTGTCTCTACTGCAGCCATAACAATAGCCTGCAACTGCTCCATATTGTTGAAGTTGAATGCAGGGATTGCATAACCGCCTTTCATTGCTCTTGCAAACATATCGCGTGTGTTCACAAGGCCAAGTTCTTTGTAATTTACCATAATTTTATACTTTATATTAAGTAATAGAAAATAATCTGTCGCAATTACCCTATACGGTATTTTCTGCAAATTTAATAAATTCTTTCGTTATATATAACAGTTTGTTCAAAATTCTATGAAAAATTTTATTGCAGACGAAATTAAGCATAAATAAACTGCAACACGAAAAGATTTTAATGGAAAGCAAACACAATTTAAGAGAATAAAATTATATTTGTGCTAAAGCACGAATATGTGCTGCACTCGCTGTGAAATACCAAAGTAAACTTTGGCAATCTCGCTCGTTTGCGTTATATTTGCACTAAGTAGGTTGCTATGTCGCAACAGGCCACTCAACATAAAAACAAAATAGCATTATGTATATCATTGGTATTGCAGGTGGTACAGGTTCGGGGAAGACCACCGTGGTTAAAGAGATTGTAAATTCACTGCCCGAGGCATCGGTGGTTGTCATTCCACAAGATTCGTATTACAAAGACAGCAGCCACGTTCCCGTGGAGGAGAGGCAGTTCATAAATTTCGACCACCCCGATGCGTTCGATTGGGACCTGCTTGTGGAGCAGATTACAATGTTGCGCGAGGGCAAGGCCATAGAGCAACCCACATACTCGTATATCACCTGCACACGCCAGCCCGAGGTGGTGCACATAGAGCCCAAGGAGATTATCATAATAGAGGGTATAATGGCGCTTGTGAGCCCACAGCTGCGCGACCTTATGGACCTTAAGGTATATGTGGATGCCGATGCCGACGACCGCCTCATACGCCTCATAAGGCGCGACGTGATAGAGCGAGGGCGCACCCCCGAAACGGTAATCTCGCGCTACGAGCGCATTGTCAAGGAGATGCACTGGGAGTTCATAGAGCCCACAAAGAAATTTGCCGATATAATAATACCCCAGGGCGGGCACAACACCAAAGCCATAAAAACACTGCAAATGTCCATTGGCTACTTTTTGAAGAGATAACACACTATGCAACTTAAATTCCTCTACCCGCTTGTGCTACTCATAGCCTTTGTTATCACGGTAACAGAGGGCGATGCCATTTTCCGCGGCGAGGTAAAAGGAGTTTATCCCGTGCCACCGGCACCAAGAATCACATATGTATCGCCATATGTGGAGCTGTCGCCATACGACCACCATTTTCGTGCAGCGGCCGACACATTGCAGTGGGATTGGAAACTTGTGGCGGCAATAGCATTCACCGAGTCGAGGTTCGACAGCACCGCCACATCGGAGGTGGGTGCCTGCGGCGTGATGCAGGTGATGCCTGCCACCCTGCGCGGGATGGGAGTGCCCGACTCCCTGCATATGGACACCCGAACCAACATTATGGCAGCGGCCGGATTGCTCGACTATCTCGACCACCTATACCGTCGCATAAGAAACTTTGACGAGCGTGCCAATTTCATACTGGCATCGTACAACGCCGGCGCAGGGCACATAGGAGATGCAATGAATCTTGCCGAAAAGTATGGTCGCCCTCGATATGTGTGGAACGAGAATGTAGATAGTTTCCTTATATTAAAAGGAGAACCCGAATTCTACACCGACAGCGTGTGCCGCAACGGTTCTTTCAGCGACTGGAGACAGACACTCTCTTTTGTAAAAAAGGTGAAGCGCAACTGGAAGCGGTTCGAAAGGATGCAGGCCCGTTACAGCGACTCCATAGCAACCATTATGGCAAAGGACAGCACCATAAGAATAAAAGAATAAGAGGGCGGCTATATGCAGGAAAAGGCAGCAGGCATATTAAGAAGACAAATAATATTCACCGAATATAAAAAGGGATACATCACGGGGCACGACAACAACGATGCCACTATTACCGTGGCGCTCCCTCAAAACAGCGCATACAGGCAACTGCCCGCCCTGCTAAACGATGGCTGCAAACTGAACATACTGTCAGCCACCACCGACGAACAGGGTATTCTGCACCCACGCGACATAATCCTGGAGCCCGACTACCTCATAGACATCTCGTCACTTGCCCGCTGTGTGCAGTCCTACGGCTCACCCGCAATGGGCTACATAATAAACCTCTTTGAAAAGAGCATAGACAGCGCTGCCCGCCTGCTTGGAGAGGCCGCCAATATGTTCCTCGACGACTGCGTGAACGAGCGAAGCGACAAGCCCGCCACATATGGCGATTCAATGAAACGGTTCTTTCGCGAATACCCGCTGCAACTGTCGGCCTGCAACGAGATTGACAACAATTTCTTTACCCTGGCACGAGAGCAGTTCAACAACATACAGATAAAGGTGGGCACGTCGGGCATATTGGATATGGAGAGCGCCAGGCGCAACGACAAGGTGTATCTGGAACCTTCGTTCTTTTGCGAGACGCTTGGCCTGCAAGGGCGCATAGACCTGTTGCAAAACGACTGCAGCAGCCTCATAGAACTGAAATCGGGCAAGGCCGATGAGTTCTGCGGCGGTGCAAAAGCCGAACACCGAATACAGATGTCGCTCTACAAGGAGATGCTTTGCTACTCGCTGCAGATTCCGCGCGAAACAATACGCCCCTATCTGCTATACTCGCGTTACCCCCGTTTCTACCGCGAGGAGAGCAGCCCTGCCGAGATAAGTAATGTACTTATGCTGCGCAACAAGATAGTGTCGCTGCTCATAGCTATGGGCAAAGAGGGGCTGCGCACCACCCTGCTTAAAATGACGGCCGACGACCTTAACGAGCGCGGCGACAGCGGCAGGCTGTGGAGCAACTACCTGCGCCCCCGCATAGAACAGATTATAACCCCCATACAGAGTGCCGACGAGTTGCTGCAAGACTATTTCTTCAGCAATATAGCCTTTGTGGCACGCGAAATGCACCTTGCCAAAATGGGCAACGGCGATTATGAGCGAGGCCGCAGTTTTGCCGACATATGGAACGCACCGTTAGAGGCCAAGATGGAGAACGGCAACATACTCACCGACCTGGAAATAAAAGAGTTCGACGACAAGGAGGGAATAAGCGAAATAACCCTCTCGATACCGCAATACAAGGAGGATTTCTTCCCCAACTTCCGTGCCGGCGACACCGTGTTCATATACCGCCGCGACAACGAGCACCACACAGCCGTAAACAGGCAGGTGACACGTGGCACGCTCACAAGCATCACACCCACGGAGATTGTCCTGCGCTTGCGCCACAAGCAGAGGAACCACAACCTGTACCCGCGCGCCAGCCGCTATGCAATGGAACACGACCACCTCGACAGCACATTCCGTGCCGCATTCCGCGACCTCTTCAGCCTGCTCACCGCCCCCGAAGAGCGCACAAGCCTGCTACTTGCACGCCGCACACCGCGCACCGACAAAAGCCGCACACTTGCAGGGCATTATACCAACGAATACATAGACAGAATTGTGTTGCAGGCAAAACAGGCCGAAGATTTGTTTATGCTTGTGGGGCCGCCGGGTACCGGAAAAACATCGCAAGCGCTCAAGAGTATGGTACAGGAGTTCCACGACCACGACGGCGATAACATACTGCTGGCATCGTACACAAACCGCGCTGTGGATGAGATATGCGAAGCGCTCGAAAGCCTGTCGCAAAAGCCCGCATACATACGCATAGGCAGCGAGCAAAGTTGCGCACCGCAACACCGCCCCCACCTGCTGAAGAACGTGATAGCGCACTGCAGCAACCGCGAACAGATAAAAACCACTATGCAGCAGTGCCGCATAGTGGTGGGCACCGTGGCATCGCTCACGGGACGCAAGGAACTGTTTGCGTTAAAGCGCTTCGATGTGGCAATAATAGACGAGGCCACGCAGATATTGGAATCGCAGCTTGCAGGCCTGCTTGCCGCCACCACACCGCACGGCGAAACGGCAATAAAGAAATTCATACTCATCGGCGACACCAAGCAACTGCCCGCCGTGGTGGCACAAAACCCCGCAACCACCAAAGTTAAGAGCAAGCGGCTCAATGCCATAGGAATAACCGACCACGCCACATCGTTATTCGAAAGGCTGTACAACCACTACCACAAGCACCCCGTGGAGGGCATCACCGCCACGCTTTACAGGCAGGGGCGTATGCACCCCGCAATAAACCGTTTTGCCAACAAATATTTCTACGACAGCATATTGGAGCCCATCCCCCTACCACACCAGCAGGAGGAGTTAGAGTACCCCGTATATGAAAAGAGCGACAGCCGGCAAAGCCTCATCGCCACAAAAAGAGCCGCATTCATAGACACTGCCGAGGAAACCGAAAACGGCAACCCCAAAATTAACCGCCGCGAGGCCCGCGAAATAGCCCTCTTTATACAAGCATATTACAAAGTGCGCACCGCAAACGGGCTGCCCTGCAATCCGTCGCGCGAGGTGGGCGTGATAGTACCCTTCCGCAGCCAGATAGCGATGGTAACCAAGGAGATAGCGAAACTAAATATCCCCGACAGCAAGGATATTGTAATAGACACGGTGGAGCGTTTCCAGGGCTCGCAACGCGAGATTATCCTTTTTGGCACCACCATAAACAGCCCGTCACAGATAGATATTCTTTCGGCACCCGTGCCCGATGCACAGGGCAGGCCCATTGACCGCAAACTAAACGTAGCCATTACCCGTGCCCGCCGCCAGATGTTTGTTTTCGGCAATAGGCAAGTGTTGGAGCAGTCGCCGCTTTACAAGGCGCTAATGGAGGAGATATAGAAGAATGAGTTACTTCACCGTAACGGTGGGTATATCGCTCCACAAGGTTGTGTAATGGGGCGATTGCTTTTCGCTGGAACTTTTTATCTTGCCACTGCCCTGCACCGCCAGTTTTACCGTGCCACGGCCGAAGGCGCTGTTTATGGCATCCACGGCTGTGCTTATGCGGCCCTCTTTTTCATTGGCCGCCCTATCCTCGAACAGGGAGTGCATTACATTCTGCACGGGCATTATGTGCGTGGCCACCACACCCGCCTTTTTGTAACTGTAACCACCAGTGGCAAGCGAGCGTGCCGCCTCCACGGCTGCCGTCACTATTGCGCGTTGCTCGTTGGAGGGTTGTTCAAAGTGCACAAGTTTGTTGCCATACATCTGCGGGGCATTATCCTTGAAGCGGTTGGTATATGCAAACACCAGAATTTCGCAAGCCACGGAGCGTTGCTGCCGCAGTTTCTCGGCAACGGAGAAGGCAAAATTGGCCACCTGCTCGCACAGCACATCGGCATCGGCTATCTCCTGTGAAAAACTGCGCGACACGCAAATGGATTGCTTTGCCTCAAAACCATCTTCAAATTCTATGCAGGGTTCCCCGCGCAGTTCGCGCCACGTGCGCACACCCGTGATGCCGAACATTGCACGCACCGCCTGTTCGGTGAGGAGCGTAAAATCGTAGGCCGTGCGCACTCCTGCGGCATATAGCTTGGGGGCCGAGCGACGGCCTATTCCCCACACATCTTCTATGGGGAATTTACGCAGTACCTTTTCAATATCCTGCGGGCGGTGCATATAGCAGCCGCCTTGCAGTTTGGGGTACTGCTTGCATAGCTTGGAGGCTATCTTGGCAAGTGTCTTTGTGGGAGCAATACCCACCGACACGGGGATAGATGTCAGTTGCCAGCAGCGCTTGGATATGGCTTTTGCATATGCATCGAAATCGACATTAAGCAGGCCGCGCAGGTCGAGGAAAGCCTCATCTATTGAATAAACCTCTATCGAAGGGGCAAACTCCTCGAGCACCCAGCGCACCCGCTGCGACATATCGCCATAGAGTGCCATATTGCCCGAAAAAACCGCCACATTGTGAGCCTCCACCAGATGGCGTATCTTGAAGAACGGTGCCCCCATCTTTATGCCCAACGCCTTGGCCTCGTTGCTGCGCGCCACGGCACAGCCGTCGTTGCTCGAAAGAACAATGACGGGGCGGCCTTGCAAGTCGGGGCGGAACACGCGCTCGCAGGAGGCAAAAAAGTTATTGCAGTCGGCAAGGGCAAACATTGCTACATCTTCTTTATAACGTAAGTTACAACGCCCCATATGAGGAAATCGTTGCCATCGGTAACCTCAATGGGTTTATATGCGGCGCTATCGTTGGCCGGCATAAGGCGCACCTTGCCGCCAAGCATCTCCACACGCTTAACGGTATATTCCCCGTCGATGTAGCAAACCGCTTTGCAGTTGTTATATGGCTCCACCGCCCTATCCACTATAATGATATCCCCTTCGTCGAGGGCCGCATCTACCATAGAGACACCGCTCACACGGAAGAAGAAGGTAGATGCTTTGTGGCGCACAAGTAGTTTCACCAAGTCGAGCCTCTCGCGCATATCCTCGGCGGGAGAGGGAAAACCGGCCTTCACGTGCCCAAGCAACGAGCCCGTGGCGCTTGCATTGTCGTCTATGCTATGTGGTTCAAATTTTTCCATAATAGTCAAAAAAACCGCCCACCCCATAAGAACCGCCTAATTAAAGGTCTGATTACTTACGCTGATGAGCGGCCTATACCAATAATTATGATGCGAAAATAATGAAAACCGAGCGCATAAGAAACAAACCTGTTTGATTTTTTGCAAGATTTTATAATAAAACAACCTCCACCACTGTAAGTTCAGTGCCTTGCACGGTGAAACGCACATCGTAGCCGGCAAAAGGCATACCATAAACCCTTTCGGGGTTGTCCTGATACTGCGGGCGGGGGTCCAACGAGAGTAACTGCCGCAGCGCTTTGAAATCTTGCGGTGTAAAGAGGCGTTCATACTCCTGCGGGATGTTTACCGCAAGGCATTGCCACCTGTTTTCATCGACAAAGCCGCTGCGTGCCTGCGGATGAGCATCGCTGTAGGCCACATAGGGCTTTATGTCGTAAATGGGGGTGTTGTTCATAAGGTCGGCACCCTGCACGTGGATAACCACGCCATCGGCAGCGCTCTCCTCTATGGCAACTATCTTCACCGACGAAAGCCCTAAATTGTTGGGGCGAAAGGGCGAGCGTGTGGCAAACACCCCCATAGCGGTGTTTCCTCCAAGCAGGGGCGGGCGCACCGTGGGACTCCACCCTGCACCCTCTCTTATGTTGGCCGAAAAGCCCCATATGAGCCACAGGTAGTCGAAACCGTTGAGCCCGCGCAATGCAGTGGCGTTGCGATACTTGGGCACAAACACTATGGTGCCGCACAGTTCGGCGGCAAGCCCGCTCTGGCGCGGCACACCGAATTTTGTGGTGAGTGCCGAGCGGAAATATGCTATTGGTTCTATATTCATAGGCGGTGTAACCCCACTTGTTTTTATTGCTCAAAATTATAAAAAAAAGATTATCTTCGCAACTGCGAATAGAAATTACGCCACTCTATGAAAAAGAACGAAAGATTGCTGTCGCTCGACGTGCTGCGCGGGCTCGACCTTTTTATGCTTGTGGGCTTGCAACCGGTGTTGCGCGCTGCCCTGCTTACCATAAACAACGAAACGCTCAACAGCACACTGCTTGCACAGCTCGACCACGCGCCGTGGGAGGGGTTCAGGGCGTGGGACCTTGTGATGCCCCTTTTCCTTTTTATGTCGGGCGTTACAATGCCCTTTTCCCTTCCCAAGTATCTGAAGCAAAACAGCGCGGCAATGCTATGGAAAAGGGTGCTTAAACGCTTTTTCATACTATTTGCCCTTGGTATTTTAGTGCAGGGCAACATACTGTCGCTAAACCCCGATACTGTATATCTCTACAGCAACACATTGCAGGCCATAGCTGTGGGCTACCTGCTCACCGTGCCATTGGTGCTCTACTTGAAGCCGCGCACACAAGTGATGGCTATAGTGGCGCTGCTTGCAATATACACCGTGCCTATGGTGCTGTGGGGCGACGGCACGCCGCAAGGCAATTTTGCCTGCGAGGTGGATAAATTCATTCTCGGCCGTTTCCGCGACCAGAGCTATGTGGCTGCCGACGGCAGTGTGGTGTTCGCATCGTGGTACGACTACACTTGGGTGTGGAGCAGCCTCACTTTCTGCTGCACGGTGGCAATGGGCAGCCTTGCCGGTACACTCATAAAGAGTGGCGAGGACAACCGCAAGCGCACTGCTATCAGATTGTTGGCCGTGGGCGCAGCGCTTGTTGCAGTCGGCCTTTTATGGGATATATGGCAGCCTATGGTAAAGCGCGTGTGGAACGGCAGTATGACCATATACAGCGGAGGGTTGTGCTACCTGCTGCTTGCATTGTTCTATTGGTGGATAGATGTAAAGGGACACCGCAAAGGCTGGGAGTGGCTCTTGTACTATGGGTGCAATGCAATAACAGCCTACCTCATTGGCGAAATCATAAATTTCCGCAGCGTGGCATCGTCGCTGCTGCGTGGCACCGAGCAGTATATAGGCAGCGATTGGTATGCCGTGTTACTCACAGCGGCCAACAGCCTTATTCTCTTTTTCATTCTGCGTGTGCTATACAAGCAAAAACTCTTTTTGAAGGTATAGCCGCCCCGCAGGCAAACAAAGAAGGGCAAAATTTGTGCGTTATGTTTTTTTTATCTTTTTTTGCATTGATATGTCATTCCGAACACGCAGTGGAGGAATCTAAAAAAACAGATGAGATATCTCACATACGTTCGATATGACATATAAAAAAAGTAAACACTGCTATAATGACCACATAGTGCAAATTTTATAATATAACTAATTAAATATTTAATAATATGGAAAAAATCATTGGCTTGATTGATGCCCCCTTTACCCCGTTCTATGAAAACGGTGAGGTGAACTACGAACCCATTCCCGCATATGCACAGATGCTTGCAAAGAATGGTATGAAAGGTGTATTCATCAACGGTTCTTCGGGCGAGGGTTATATGCTCACCGAGGAGGAGAGAATGAAACTTGCCGAGGCTTGGGTGGCTGCTGCACCCAAAGACTTTAAGATAATTGTGCACGTGGGCAGCACCTGTGTGATGTCGAGCCGTCGTATGGCCGAGCACGCGCAGAAGTTAGGCGTATTCGGCATTGGCGCAATGGCACCACCGTTCCCCAAAGTGGGCCGCGTGGAGGAGCTTGTAAAATATTGCGAGGAGATAGCATCGGCAGCACCCGAGCTCCCCTTCTATTTCTACCACATTCCCGCCTTCAACGGCGCATTCCTTCCTATGGTGAAATTCCTGGAGGCAGTAGATGGCCGCATACCCAATTTTGCCGGTATAAAATACACATTCGAGAGTTTGTATGAGTATAACCAGTGCCGCCTTTACAAGAACGGCAAGTTCGATATGCTGCACGGACAAGACGAAACCATTCTCCCCTGCCTGGCAATGGGTGGCGCACAGGGTGGCATAGGCGGCACCACCAACTACAACGGTTGCAACCTTGCCGGTATTATTGATGCCTGGAACGCAGGCGACTTGGAGAAGGCACGCGAATTGCAGAACTTCTCGCAGGAGGTTATCAATGTAATATGCCACTACCGTGGCAACATTGTGGGTGGCAAGAGAATAATGAAGCTCATAGGTCTCGACCTGGGCAAGAACCGCACCCCGTTCCAGAATATGACCGACGAGGAGGAGGCAGCTATGCGCAAGGAACTCGAAGCCATCAATTTCTTTGAGCGTTGTAACAAATTCTAAATACTACACTGCAATGGATTGGAAAAAATATATTGCCGAATGGCAGCAGAGCTATAAAAAAGATTTGTGCGAGAACATTATGCCCTTTTGGCTGAAGAACGGCCTCGACCGTGTGAACGGCGGTATTTACACCTGCCTCGACCGCGACGGCTCGCTCATTGACAGCACAAAGTCGGTGTGGTTCCAGGGGCGTTTTGCCTTTGTATGCAGTTTTGCCTACAACACAATAGAGAAAAACCCCGAGTGGCTTGCAGCTGCAAAAAGCACCATTGATTTCATTGAAGCACACTGCTTCGACAGCGACGGGCGTATGTACTTTGAGGTGATGGCCGACGGCACACCGCTACGCAAACGCCGCTATGTCTTTTCGGAGAGCTTTGCAGCCATAGCTATGGCCGAATACTCAAAGGCTTCGGGCGACAAGACATACGCCGAAAAGGCATTGAAACTTTTCAAGGATATACGCAAATTCGTGGCCACTCCCGGATATATGCCTGCCAAATATCTCGACAGCCTGCAGGCAAAGGGGCACTCGCTTGTGATGATTCTCATAAACACCGCATCGCGCATACGCAACGTGATAAGTGACCCTGTACTCGACCAACAGATTGACGAGTCGATAGCATCGCTCAAGGACTTTATGAAACCGGAGTTCAAGGCACTGCTCGAGATGGTGGGCCCCAATGGCGAGTTCATAGATACCTGCAACGGCCGCGTGATAAACCCCGGCCACTGCATTGAAACCGCGTGGTTCCTATTGGAGGAGGCAAAGCACCGCGGGTGGGAGAAGGAGCTCACCGCACAGGCCCTGCAGATACTCGACTGGTCTTGGGAGTGGGGCTGGGACAAGCAGTATGGCGGCATCATAAATTTCCGCGACTGCCGCAACCTGCCACCGCAGGACTACTCGCAGGATATGAAATTCTGGTGGCCGCAAACCGAGGCTATTATTGCCACGCTCTATGCTTATGAGGCCACGGGCGACGACAAGTACCTCGTATGGCACAAGCAGATAAGCGAGTGGACATACGCCCACTTCCCCGACAACGAGTGTGGCGAGTGGTACGGTTATCTGCACCGCGACGGCACAGTGGCACAGCCCGCCAAGGGAAATATCTTCAAGGGCCCGTTCCACATTCCAAGAATGATGATAAAGGCATATGACCTATGCAAGGAGTTAACAGAATAGCACCACATATTTTAGATAACACCCAAGAAAACATTTTATGAAAAAATATCTATTACTATTGCTGCTATTCTGCTCTATGATAGGCATAGCGCAGAACCGAGTTACGGTGCAGCCTGCCATGCCCCTGGATAGAGCCGTTTCGGGCCACTATGCAGGGTGGATAAAGGGTGAACTTGCCACCTACGGAGGTTGCGATTTCCCCAACATTCCTTGTGCCGACGGTGGCGAGAAGGTATATTACCCCTGCGCCTACGGAGCAAGCGTGCAAGTACCCGGCGGCGTGGTCTATATTGGCGGAATGGACAATGCGGGCTCACTCGACGGCTGCACATTCATAAATGCCGCAGATGGCACAGGAACCACCATAGCATCGTTACCCAAGGGCCTTGATAACTTTGCAGCCACATACTACGACGGCACAATATGGGTAGCCGGCGGACAAAGCAACGGTGTGCCCAACACCGATGTCTATGCCCTGCCTTTCCCCTGCGAGGGTAAAAAATGGGCTGTTGCCGCCACCCTGCCCGATGCCTGCCGCTTGCAGCCCTGCGTGGCGGCACAGAACACCGCCACAGGTTATGCCCTATTTGTTTTTGGCGGATACCAGCCAAAGAGCGAGGGACAAGAGGCCGTAGTGCACACCGATGGTGTTTATATTCCTATTGCAGAACTGAAGAAAGGCGGCACGACAACCGCGCAATGGAAACGCACATCACCTACATTGGCGTGGATAGACAATGCCGCCGACGGCAAGCGAGTGCAACAACGCCAAGCCGTGGTGGGCAGCACCTGCAGCACCACCGGTTACAGCCACGTACTCTTTTTTGGCGGTGTTGATTACGATATATTCCACAGTGCCATCAGCGGGCAACAGGACAGCCTATACCTGCGACACAAGCCCGATTGGTATCGCTTCCGCGAGGATGTTCTCATATACCACACCGTTACCGACTCGTGGGGTTTCCTGCCAGGCAACAGCCTGCTGGCCCGTGCCGGCGCCTGCCTCACAGCCGAGGTGGGTGGAAAAGGCTGGAGCTACAGCGGTGGCGAGCTTATGCCCGGAGTGCGCAGTGCCGACGTAACCCACGTAGAGGTAACCAACGACAAGAGTTTCGGTTGGCTCAACTGGACAATATTGGTACTTTACCTTGCTGCAATGTTAGGTATGGGTATATACTTTATGCGCAAAGAGAACAGTGCCGATGACTTCTTCAAAGGCGGCGGCCGCATACCGTGGTGGGCAGCCGGAATAAGTATCTATGCCACTATGCTCTCGGCCATCACCTATATGACAATACCCGCCAAAGCATATACCACCGACTGGACCTACTACCCAATGCTGTGGATGATACTGCTCGTGAGTTTCCCCGTTATAAAGTACTATCTGCCATACTTCCGCAAACTCAATGTTACCAGTGCATACGAGATTTTGGAGCAGCGCTTCAACCTGTTCACACGTATGTTGGCATCTACGCTCTTCTGCATATTTATGATTGTGCGTATGGCCATTGTGCTCTACCTGCCCTCGTTGGCACTAACAGCAGTTACAGGCATAGACATATACCTGTGCATAGTGCTTATGGGATTGGTTACCATCATCTACTGCACGATGGGTGGTGTGGAGGCCGTTATCTGGGGCGACGTTATTCAAGGTCTTATACTTGTATTCGGCGCATTGTTTGCCGTGGTATATTTGGCAATGAGCACCGAGGGCGGCATAAGCGGTTGCATAGACATTGCTTTGGAAAACGACAAGTTCCAACTGTTCAACCTCAACAATACCTGGTCGCAGGCCACCTGGTGGGTTATCATTCTCGGCGGTTTGGCAAATAACCTTATTTCATACACATCGGACCAAACGGTGATACAGCGTTACCTCACCACATCCGACGAGAAGGCCGCAGGCCGTGGTATCTTGGTAAACGGCGTGATGAGCGTGTTTGTGTCGGTGGCATTTTATATGATAGGTACAGGCCTCTACACATTCTACAACACACACCCCGCAGAGCTCGACATCACTATGGGGCAATCCGATGCCATCTTCCCCTTCTTTATGATGAGCCAGATGCCGGCCGGCATTGCCGGAGCACTCATAGCCGCGATATTCGCAGCCACAATGAGTACCATTTCGAGCAACATCAAC
Organism: Bacteroidaceae bacterium; assembly: GCA_017536765.1. Classification (GTDB taxonomy): domain Bacteria; phylum Bacteroidota; class Bacteroidia; order Bacteroidales; family Bacteroidaceae; genus HGM04593. Next base: position 6,405 of record JAFXGV010000008.1, on the reverse strand, counting down.
AGTGTGGCCACGGCATTCTCCATAGACTTTTGGAAACGCTTCCGCACCTCCACCACCGATTCGCAGCTTGTGGTGGTGGCCCGTTGGGGCTCGGTGGTGAGCGGTATGATAGGTCTTGTACTTGCACTGCTTATGGCAACGTGGGACATACAGTCGTTCCTCGATTTCTTTAACGAGATTCTTGGATTGCTCACCAGCGGTTTGGGTGGTTTGTTCTTCATTGCCGTGTTTATGAAGCGTGTAAAGGGCTATGCCGCACTTGCCGGTTTTGTGGCAGGCGAGGTGGTGGTATTCTTAGTGAGCGAATACACCGATGCCAACTTCCTGCTCTACGGAGCCATAGGTATGGCCGTGAGCATTATTGTGGCCTGGTTGCTATCATTGGGTTCATACTTAAAGGGCAGTAAATAAAAGAGATAAATTACAGACACGGGGGAAATCCCCTGCAAAATAGGGAATCTCCCTGCAACGATTAGGAAATTAACGTTGCAGGGAGATTTTCTCATTCATACCTTTGCTACCACAGAAACAACAGAAAATGTTTAACCGCTAAAACGTGAATATTATGAAAAAGATTATGATGATTGCAGTACTTGTGAGCGCAATGCTTATGCCCGCACAGCTTATGGCACAGAAGAACAGAGAAAACAACAGACAGGATAACCGCCCCCGCATTGAAAGCCGCAACACCAATAGAGGAGGCAACCGCAAGGAGATGAGAGTGGAGAGCCGCAACAACAGACACAATGTTGTGAGCAGCCACAAGCCCGCTCCTCACAAACCACAGGCACACCACAAGCCGCACGTTGTGCACCATAAACCGCAGGTGGTTCACCACCACACTCCCGTGCACGTTACACACAGCTGCCCTCCTCCCGTGGTTGTGCACCACCCAGCACCCCGCCCCGTTGTAGTACACCATCCCGCACCCCGCGTACATTACCATTGCGACAGCGACGTGGCAAGTGCAGCAGCCGTGGCAATAGGTGTTGTGGGCCTTATATCACTGCTTGCCAACTAAAAAGAGTTAAAACCGACCATACTTAAACAGCAGAGGGCATCGCGCGTAAGCCGGCGATGCCCTCTGTTATGCTTGGCAGGCAAGGATTGAACCCACCGTGCTGATTGGGGATAATACAATTTATTGTCTGGTTTATTCTTGATGCAAAAGTATGGTGTAAAAAGCAAGCCTGCAATCACAAAAAATATGATTTTTGCGCAAAACGGTAACAACATATAGGTATTTTGCATAAAAAAACACAAAAAGCCAAAGTTCTATAGTCACAAATAACCACTAAACGGCCCATTTTACAAAAAACAACTATTGCGAGAGTACAAAAAGAGCGCTATTTTTGCGTAGCAAAAATAGACGAGGTCTTGCGAGGCCGCAAAAAAACAATATACCAAGAATTAAAAAAAACAGCTGCTATATATGAAACTTTCGGAGCTTAAAAACGGGGAGACCGCAGTCATTGTGCGTTTGTCGGGGCACGGAGGATTCCGCAAACGCATAATGGAGATGGGGTTCATAAGAGGCGAGAAGGTGAAATCGGTTCTCGACTCACCTATGCACGACCCCATCAAATACCATATTATGGGCTACGACATATCCCTGCGCCGTGGCGAGGCCGATATGATAGAGGTGCTGCCCGAGGAAGAGGCCAAGAAGGAACTAACCCCCGCCCCGTCGTTCAGTTGCTTCTCGGCTTGCGAGGAGTGCAACGGGTGTGCCTGCCGCAGCTGCACCCAGCGCAAGGTATCCACAAAAAAGAACAATGTGATAAACGTGGCGTTAGTGGGCAACCCCAACAGCGGAAAAACATCTATATTCAATGCTCTTGCGGGCGAAAACGAGCACGTGGGCAACTACAGTGGCGTGACCATTGATGCCAAGACCGGCAGTTTCAACTACAAGGGCTACCGCATAAACATCACCGACCTGCCCGGCACATACTCCATTGCGGCCTACTCGCCCGAGGAGATATACGTGCGCCGCCACCTCTTTGAGCAGATGCCCGACATTATAATAAACTCGGTTGTGGCATCGAACGTGGAGCGCAACCTCTACCTCACCACCGAGCTTATCGATATGAACCTGCGCACCGTGGTGGCGCTGAATATGTATGACGAACTGCTGGCCAGCGGAGCAAAGATAGATTATGAGCACTTAGGCGGTATGATGGGTATCCCTATGGTGCCCGTAATTGCAAAAACGGGCAAGGGGCTTGACAAACTGCTCGACATAGTGATTGAGTTATTCGAGGGCAAGAACAGCACAATTAGGCACATACACATAAACTACGGCAACACGCTCGAAGGTGAGCTTGCCCCCCTGTCGGAGAGGATGCACAAGGCAAGCGACCTGCCATACCAGTTCCCCGTGCGCTACTGGGCGCTCAAACTTCTGGAACAGGACAAGGAGGCCATAGCACAGCTGCACAACTGCGCCGAACTCACCGAGTGGCAGCAGATGGCAGGGCACGCCGCCAAGCGAATACATACAAGCCTGAAGATTGATGTTGAAACAGCCATAAGCGATGCAAAGTATGGTTTCATAAACGGAGCATTGCAGGAGACATACACCCCGGGCAACAAGGACACGCAGAAGCACACACGCCGCATAGACCGCCTTGTGGCAAACCGCTGGCTCGGCTTCCCAATATTCATACTTGTTATGTGGGTGATGTTCTACACGGTATTCCTGTTGGGAGCATACCCGCAGGACTGGATAGATGCCCTATTCTCGTTCTTCGGCGATTTTGTAACCCGTTTCATCCCCGAAGGGGCCATACAGGACCTCATTGTCGATGGCATAATAGGCGGTGTGGGCAGCGTGGCTGTATTCATTCCGCAAATACTTATACTCTATCTTTTCATATCGCTTATGGAGGATTCGGGGTATATGGCACGTGCCGCATTCATTATGGACAGGCTTATGCACAAAATGGGCCTGCACGGAAAATCGTTCATACCTATGCTTATGGGATTTGGCTGCAACGTGCCGGCCATTATGGCCACACGCACCATTGAGAGCCACAGCAGCCGCATAATAACAATATTGGTTACCCCCTTTATGTCGTGCAGCGCACGCCTGCCGGTGCTGGTGCTTTTCACAGGGGCATTCTTCCCCAACCACGCTCCCACGGTGCTCATATCGCTATATCTGCTGGGGATTGTGGTGGCCGTGTTCACAGCGCGCCTGCTGCGCTGGACACGTTTCCAGAAAGACGAAACGCCGTTTGTAATGGAGCTGCCACCCTACCGCATACCCACCCTGCGCGCCACCCTGCGCCATATGTGGGAAAAGTGTGAGCAGTACATAAGAAAGATTGGAACTACCATACTTGTTGCCACAGTAATAATATGGTTCCTGAGCTATTTCCCGCGCCCCACGGAGAGCGATAACAGCACACCTGCAAACACCGAGCAGATGACCGAAAGCGGATACGAAAATTCATACATCGGTATGATAGGGCGCGCCATAGAACCCGCACTTGCTCCACTGGGGCAGAATTGGCGCTCAAGCGTAGCCATAATCACAAGCATCCCCGCCAAGGAGCTTGTAGTGAGCACGTTCGGCGTGCTCTACAGCAGCGACACCGAGGAGGGAATAGAGAGCGACCTCAAAGAGTCGGGCGATTTTTCGCCACGCTCGGCCGCAGCGTTCCTTGTGTTCATACTGCTATTCTTCCCCTGCATTGCCACCGTGGCCACCATTGCCACAGAGACCGGCAGCCGCCTGTGGGCACTATTCTCGGTGGTATATAACACCACCGTTGCGTGGGTTGCCGGCTACATTGTTTACATAATTGGAGGACTGTTTTAAGAAACCTTTTTTTGAATTTACATATAAATATGACTATAGAAACAACATACAAGAAAAATATGAAACTTGCCGAGCTCATTGGAGCCGACAACAGCCTGCTGTCGATATTGCAACGCCTGAACATACGCCTGGGCTTTGGCGAGGCTACGGTGGAAGATATATGCACACGATACAACATATCCACAGGGCTTTTCCTTGAGATATGCAACATATACTCGTTCCGTCACTACCAGCCGCACATTGAGGCGCTCACCGAGAGCGACGTTGCAAACATCACCACCTACCTGCGCACATCGCACAAGTTCTACAGCGAAGTATGCTTCCCTGCCATACACAACAGCATACACTGCCTTGTAAAGGAGTTGGACGATGTAAACCGCCGCCTCATAGACAAGTTCTACGACGACTACGACAACGAGGTGACCAACCACTTCAAATACGAGGAGGAGGTTGTTTTCCCCTACATAGAGGCTATGCTGGCGGGCGGCAGCAGCGGCGACGAAGCATACCACATAAGCAAGTTCGAGGACAACCACAGCAACATAAGCGAAAAGCTCAACGACCTTAAGAACATCATCATAAAATACCTCCCCGAGGAGCACTCATCGGCCCTGCGTTTCAACCTGCTCAACGACATTTATGCCGTTGAGAGCGACCTGCGCAAGCACTCTCTCATAGAGAACAAGCTGCTTATACCCCTGGTGGAAATAATGGAGAAGAAGAATGGAAAAGAAAAATAAATATAAGATTCTGCTTATAGAACCATCGGAAATTGTTTCGGCAGGTATGCAGGCGATTATTGCCCGCCACCCCGAGTTCACGATTGTGCAGACACTCACCACCCCTGGCTACTACAACGCACAGAACAGCGACATAGATATTATAATAATAAACCCCGCGGTGGTAGATTACAACGAGCGCTTCAACATACGCTCTTACTTTGGAAAGGAGAATGTAACCATAGTGGCTCTCACGCAGGAGAGCTACGAAGAGAGCGTGCTGCGCCAGTACAACGGCTGCATAGGCATTTACGACAGCGCGCAACGCATTGCGCAAAAGCTGAAGAGCGCGGTGGAAGAGGCTACGCAAACACCCAAAAGCGACATAAACGAACTATCTACACGCGAGCGCGACATACTCACAGCCGTGGCAAAAGGCAAAACCAACAAGGAGATAGCCGACGAATTCAATATATCCATATACACGGTAATTTCGCACCGCCGCAACATATCGCAAAAGCTTGGCATCAACAGTATCCCGGGCCTCACGGTCTATGCCATAATGAACAAGTTAGTGGATATCACAGATTTCAATTAACTATAAAACCCCGAAGCCTGCTTCGGGGTTTTATAGTTAATTATTCTACTTTCTATTTATTTCCAAATGGCTGCACCTTGCGCCAAATCTCGCCAAACCAAGTGTCGTTGTTATTGGCTGTGAGGTACTCAATGTACATTATGGTCTTTTCCTTATCCTTGAACTCATACCTTAAACTTGTGATGGTGTTTGTGAGGCCGGGGTTGGTATAATGGTCGGCAATGTACTCTAAATAATTACCAATAGCCTTCACCTCAATTTCACCACGCTGGGTTACATAAGTTTCAGTTACGGTATATGGTTTCTCCTTTTCGGTGCCTGCAACATCAATTGTCACGCAAGCCATTGCAAAATAGGAGTTATCCTGGTTTATACTCTTGAATATGGGCTTGCCCACATACTGCACCGAGCCATCGGGCATTTCTCGCTCCTCTACATACTGCCACAAGCCGCAAAGGTTCTTGTCGACAACCTGCTGCGCATTCACAAAAGCAACACCACATACTAAGAGGGCTGCAAAAAGTAGCATCATTCGTTTCATATGAGTATAGTATTTATGGTTAATATTTATTTTCTTTTGCAATGTACAACTTTTTTTGAACAAATAAAAAAAAAGTGGATTTTTTTAGCTCTAAAATGGTGTTTTAGCTGTTTATATTGATATATTTAGTAATTTCGCAACCGCTTTAGGAGATAATAAAAAGACAGGTTACAAAGGAACAACCATATGAGATATATTTTAGCATTTTTGGGCAGCGTGTCGCTTGCGCTTGGCATCGTGGGTATTTTTGTGCCTATGCTGCCCACCACTCCCTTTCTGCTGCTGACGGCTGGGCTCTATTTTCGCAGCTCGCCAAGGCTTTATGAGTGGCTTATGAACCACCCGCGGCTTGGCACATATATACGCAATTTCAGAGAGAACAAAGCCATACCATTGCGTGTGAAAATAGTGTCGGTTTCACTTGTGTGGGCCACCCTGCTCTACTGCGCCTTCGGCATTGCGCGGGAATGGTGGTTGCAGGCGCTTTTTCTGCTGCTTGCCACGGGAATTACCATTCATATATTGCACTACAAGACATTAAAATAGGAAAACCGATTCAGTGATGAATCGGTTTTCCTATTTTAACCTGAGTTCGATATAAATTCAACCAAGTTGCGAATCTGTCATTCCGAGCGAGTGAAACGACGAGGAATCTCAAACAATACGCGATAACAGAGATGTCTCACATACGTTCGACATGACAAAACTATGAAAAAGAGAG
>JAFXGV010000007.1 GCA_017536765.1 Bacteroidaceae bacterium | reverse complement strand
GCGTTACGCTTGCCTTCAAAATCCTCATTTACGCTTAGTAAACTGCGGTTTTTCAGGCTGCGCAAGCCTTAAACTACATCTTTTTATTCATCTCCCTGCAAAAAGAGGCTGCTAAAAAATACTTTTTAGTCAGCCTCTTTTTATGTGAACCCCGAAAGTTAGAAAAACTTTCGGGGTTCACATTGCTTTACAGCCATCTTCTTTTTTTGCTTTATACTGTATGTATAAATAGATGTGGAAAGGGTTGCTTTAGCGTTCTCTTGTTCTTGGCAGATTTCTTTTGTGATTTGTATCTGTTGTTTTGCGACAGCTGTTTGTTGCTTCTTATGGCAACCATATAGTAGGGTGTCTTGCTGCAAATCTATAAATTCTATATTCGTTGGGCAATAATATATTGTTTTATGTGCCGATGATTGCTCCTCAATAGCCAACCATTGAGCAGTTCGCAGCTGACAAAACGGTAACATTGCTAAATTATTTCTAAGTTCAGCCTTATATGTTCACTTTACGGCTCTAAATTCCCATAAAGTGGTGCGGTTCTCTATTTGTGCCTTTTGTAAATACAATTATATGGCGCGTAACGCGTTGATTATTCGCTATTTAGATTGAAAATAGGCCTGTGAGGTTTTGAAATTTGCTTTCATCCTATACGAATAGCCGTTTTTTTAGATTTTTGCAGCCATTTGCAGTTTACAATGCTGTTTTTAGGGTGCTGAAGGTGCTGTTTTCAATATTTATTCATACAATACTAAATTTTAATGATTCTCACGTGTGATAAACGTGATACAAATGTATATAATGTTGTAAACAGCAGAGTGTCACCTGTGTTCCATTGCTGCCTATCTGAACGTGTATTACAAATGTATATTCGCTCTTTGCGACAACCGGAGTGGAGTGGTGCGCCCTTCTTAACAGCTTGGTTCACGCGGCTGTTGATAACCAAAAACAGCGGTATGCAAAAATTATACAATCTTTATAATGGGTGTGTAATTTATTGATTATCAGTAAATATATTGGTGTGATGTATATTGTTTCTTTAATACTTTCGCTTTGTTTGTTTTCCTTTTGGTTCTGTATTTGCATAAAATAGGACTTTTATTATTTGTAGTTGCCATTGAATCAATATTTTAGCTAAAAAGTATAAAGTAGATTCTATTGGGGTTCGTTTCTCAATCTCCTTATTATGCTTTTACATTGTGCAGCACTTGTTCACAGGGCTGTTTATTTCTCTCTTATCTTTTTGTAAATCGCATAGCTGTTTAATCTTGTAAAGCGCGAATCTTTGCTTGCGTTGTCTTTCTTTTGGCGCGTTGTTGTTTTGTTTGTTTTTTATTATTACTTTTGTAATGTGTAACGGAATTTTGTTTTGTAAACTATTGAAAATTGCATAAAGTATGAACGATAAGGAGCGAGTAGAACTCATAATGAAAATCTATAACCTCACGCCGTCGCAATTTGCCGACAGGGCCGGAATACAACGTGCATCGGTTTCTCATATACTGAGTGGGCGCAATAAACCGAGCCTCGAGGTTATGCTTAAGATATATGAATCGTTCCCCGGGCTCGATATGGCTTGGCTTATGACAGGCAAGGGCGTTGCTCCCGAACCACAGGCACCGCAAGGCGTGGCAGAGGAACGACTGTCGCTTTCTATGTCGGAACTCTTTGCACAGCCCGAAAGCGGGGCTGTCGTTTCGCCCGTTGCTGCTCCTGCGTCTGTTGTGCAAAAGCCGCAGAAACCTGTTGCGCAGCGCCCTGTGGCCACAGAACGTGCTCCTCGCCGCTCCTCTGCCCGCGCCGCCCAAGCTGATGCTGTGCCCTCTGTGCGCAGGATTAAGGAGATACGTATATTCTACACCGATGGAACATACGAAACTATGTTCCCCGAAAAATAGCTTTGCTCCTTTGTATTAAATAATGAAATAAACCTCTCTCTTATTTGTACGGCGTGCTAAATTATGTTATCTTCGCTGCAAATAGGATTGCGGCATTGTGCCCGTGCGCGCTTGCCTGCGCTCCGGTTTAAGAGTGAAAATATTAAACAAATCTTATGATATTATTATGAAAAAGGTACTTGTCGATTTGACGATAAGGGAGGTGGAACAGTTGAACGCAACCTGCGTCTTGCTGCTTATGACAGCCGAGAACCCTCTCCCTGCTGTTCTTCCGGGGCAGTTTGCCGAGTTGCGTATCGACGGAACTCCCACCGTGATGTTGCGCCGCCCGATATCTATCCACAGCTTTTCGCCCGAAAAGAACGAGATAGGTTTTCTCGTGCAATTGGTGGGCGACGGCACCCGCTGGCTTGGTAATCTCAAAGCCGGTGATAAGGTGAACACACTGCTGCCATTGGGTAACGGTTTCACTCTTCCCACGGATAAAAACGCCAATCTGTTGCTGGTTGGTGGCGGAGTGGGCTCTGCACCTCTTTACTATCTTGCCGAGGAGCTTAAACGAGGCGGTTATAATTTCACCCTGCTCATAGGTGCCCGTTCGGCCAAAGACCTCTATCGTCGCGATGCATACGAAGCGCTTGGTCGCGTGGAATATACCACAGAGGATGGTACTCTGGGGCAAAAGGGGTATGTAACCAACCACACCGTGCTTGGCGAGAAATTTACACAGATATATACCTGTGGTCCCAAGCCTATGATGCTCTCGGTAGCAAAGTATGCCCGCGAGAATAATATCCCCTGTGAGGTGTCGCTCGAGAACAAGATGGCTTGCGGCCTTGGAGCCTGCCTCTGCTGCGTTGAAGATACAAAAGAGGGGCATAAGTGTGTTTGTACAGATGGTCCGGTATTCTCAATAGATGAACTCAAATGGTAAAGACAGATGTTAAAATAGGCGGATTGAATTTGAAAAATCCGGTACTCACAGCGTCGGGTACATTCGGCTACGGCATAGAGTTTGCCGATTTTGTCGATTTGAATAAACTTGGTGGTTTCATAGTTAAAGGTACAACCCTTAACCACAGAGAGGGTAACCCCTATCCCCGCAGTGCAGAAACCCCTATGGGTATGCTCAATGCGGTGGGCCTGCAAAACAAGGGAGTAGATTACTTTGCAAGCAATATATATCCGCAGTTGAAGGACCTCGATACAAATGTAATAGTAAACGTGTCGGGTGCCTGCATAGAGGATTATGTTGCCTGCGCCGAGAAGGTGGCGGCGCTCGATAAAATCCCTGCAATAGAGCTTAATATCTCCTGTCCCAATGTGAAACAGGGTGGTATGGCGTTTGGTGTGCAGGCCGCATCGGCAGCCGAGGTTGTGTCGGCAGTGCGCAAAGCCTATCCCAAAACACTCATAGTAAAACTTTCGCCCAATGTTACGGATATAACCGAGATAGCCCGTGCCGTTGAGGGTGCAGGTGCCGATAGCGTGTCGCTCATAAACACTCTTTTGGGAATGGCCATAGACAGCGAGAAACGCCGCCCCTTGCTCTCTACAATAACAGGTGGTATGAGCGGCCCTGCGGTCAAGCCCATTGCCTTGCGTATGGTGTGGCAGGTGGCAAAGGCGGTTAAAATTCCTGTGGTGGGTATTGGTGGCATCACTACGGGTAGCGATGCCGTGGAGTTCCTGCTCGCAGGCGCATCGGCCATCGAGGTGGGCACAGCTAACTTTATGAATCCTGCCGTTACAGGCGAAATTGTGGATTACATCGAAGATTATCTTGTGCGCCATAAAATGAGCTCTATCGACGAGCTTATAGGTGCTTTGGAGGTGTAATAGAGTAGGAGATACATTACAAAAATCAAAGGATGCACCCGGTGCATCCTTTGATTTTTTTGCTATATGCAACCCTGTTTTTACATTAAGGTTGCGCGATGGTGTATTACAAAAATAACAGCCCGTTTTTTGGTGTTTACTTTTGTATATACAATTGTAAATGTAATGGATTTTCTTATTTATCCAATAAATCGGGGCGCAGACGTTTTGTGCGCTCCAAAGACTGCTCGAACTCCCATTGACGTATCTTTGCTTCGTGCCCCGATAGGAGAACATCGGGTACCTTCCAGCCATTATACTCCGCAGGGCGTGTGTAAACGGGTGGTGCAAGCAAATTGTCCTGGAAAGAGTCTGAAAGTGCCGATGTTTCGTCGGAAATTACCCCCGGAATTAGGCGAATGACCGCATCGCATATTACCTCAACGGCCAATTCGCCACCCGTTAAAACGTAGTCTCCAATACTTATTTCCTTGGTAATCAAGTGTTCGCGTATTCTATGGTCTATTCCCTTGTAATGTCCGCACAAAAATATCAAATTTTGCTTCATAGAGAGCGAATTTGCCATAGGTTGGTCGAAAACCTGCCCGTCGGGCGAGGTGTAAATGACCTCGTCGTACTCTCTCTGGGCCTTCAGCTGCTTAATACAATTGTCAATTGGTTCTATCTTCATAACCAGCCCCGCGCAGCCGCCAAATGGATAATCATCGGTTCTGCGGTGCTTGTCGAGTGTATAATCTCGTAAATTATGTAAACATATTTCGGCATAGCCGTTGCGTTGGGCACGCCCCATAATCGAGGTGTTGAAAAAGCTCTCCATCATCTCGGGAAAGGTGGTAATTATATCTACGCGCATAGTTTGTATATAAATGTAAATTCAAAAAATCTCTTTTGTATGCCTCTTTTGCACCTGCAGTTGCGTGTGTAAAAGGTACGCCTCCTGTGTCGTTTGCAAAAATAAGATTTTTATTTGGAATTACCATTATTACACGTCAACGGAAGAGAATGTGGCAAAACTATAACTGCGATATTTGCCACGGATTTTAATTTTGGTGCAAAAAATGAAAATCTCAAGAGGCTTACGAAACAACAATCCGCTTAACATCAGGCGCAATAAGACTGCCTGGCAAGGATTGGCTGCCCAACAGAACGATTCGGCATTCTTCACATTCACGGCACCGGCCTGGGGTTACAGGGCTGCGTTCATAACACTCCGCAATTACAAACGCCTGCACGGCATCTCTACGTTGGATGGCTGGGTGGCCCGCTGGGCGCCGCCTGTGGAGAACAACACCGTTGCATATACAAATTACGTGGCACGCAAAACAGGGCTCAATCCCCACGATGTTATTGACAGCGACAACAAGGAGGTAATGTGTGCCATAGTGGCTGCAATGTCGCAAATGGAGAACGGTGTTCCTGCAAAAATGGAAGATGTGGAAAGAGGGTGGGAACTTGCCGGCCATCGTTAAACAGCACCCCTTTATTGCCCCATAAAACCGCGTTTAAGAGCTTTTCGCCCTAAAACGCGGTTTTATGCGTTATTATGGCTTAATAAAAATTAAAATGCTTGTCGGTTTCGGCAAAATTGAGTAATTTTACATTGTTTTATATATAATAAGGTATAAACGGAAATAATAATATTAATTTATAAAAACATTTTATGATTGACGACAGAATAATTAAAGTGAATGTTGAGGATGTGATGCAAACATCATACATCAACTATTCAATGTCGGTAATTGTTGCGCGTGCGCTCCCCGATGTTCGCGACGGTTTGAAGCCCGTTCATCGCCGCATACTCTATGGTATGATGGAGTTGGGAAACACATCGGACAAGGCCTTTAAGAAATCGGCACGTACCGTGGGAGATGTGCTTGGTAAGTACCACCCCCACGGCGAGTCATCGGTTTACGGTGCACTGGTGCGTATGGCACAGCCCTGGGTTATGCGTTATCCTCTTGTTGAGGGCCACGGTAACTTTGGTTCTATCGACGGCGATTCAGCCGCTGCTATGCGTTACACCGAGGCTCGCTTGCAGAAACTTGGCGAGGATATGGCCGAGGACCTCTACAAGGATACTGTAGATTTCGTACCCAACTACGATAACGAAACCGTGGAGCCCACCGTGATGTCCACCCGCATCCCCAACCTCCTGGTGAACGGTGCCACAGGTATTGCCGTAGGTATGGCTACAAATATACCCACACACAACCTTAACGAGGTTATCGATGCCTGCGTGGCATACATAGACAACCCCGATATCGATACCGACGGCCTTATGCAGCACGTGAAGGCACCCGACTTCCCCACAGGTTGCGACATCTTGGGAGTGAGCGGTGTGCGCGAGGCATACGAAACAGGCCGTGGCCGTGTTATTATGCGTGCGGTGGCCGAGATAGAGCAAGGTACACACGAGAAAATCGTGGTGACGGCAATTCCTTATAACGTACTCAAGGAGGAGCTTATCAAGGATATAGCCTCAATGATTAACGAGAAGAAGATTGAGGGTATCTCCAATATCAATGACGAGTCGGACCAGTCGGGTATGCGCATTGTAATAGATATAAAGCGCGATGCAAATGCCAACGTGGTGCTCAACAAACTGTACAAGATGTCGGCATTGCAGACATCGTTCAGCGTAAACTGCATTGCCATTGTAAACGACCGCCCGCAGCTGCTTTCGCTCAAAGACTGCATCAGGCACTTTGTTGATCATCGTCACGATGTGGTTATACGCCGCACCAAGTTCGACTTGCGCAAGGCACAGGAGCGTGCCCACATCATAGAGGGCCTCATCATAGCATCGGACAACATCGACGAGGTAGTGCGCATCATCAAGGCCTCTTCTTCGCCCGCCGATGCCCGTGCGGCTCTTATGCAGCGTTTCAACCTCTCCGAGATTCAGGCAAATGCCATTGTGGAGATGCGTCTGGGCCAGCTCACCGGTATAAACCAGGATAAGCTGCACGCCGAGATGGACGAGTTGTTGCGCAAGATTGAGTACTTCAACGCCATCCTCACCGACGACGAACTCTGCAAGAAGGTTATCAAAGACGAGCTTATCGAGGTTAAGGAGAAATATGGCGATGAGCGCCGTTGCCGCATCGACTATACAGCATCCGACGACTTCAACCCCGAGGATTTCTATGCCGACGACGAGATGGTTATCACAATCTCACATATGGGTTACATCAAACGTACCCCGCTTACCGAGTATCGCAGCCAGAACCGTGGCGGCGTGGGCTCGAAGGGCAGCGACACCCGCGATTCCGACTTCATTGAGTACATATACACTGCCACAATGCACAACACAATGCTCTTCTTCACACAGCGTGGCAAGTGCTACTGGCTCAAGGTATATGAGATTCCCGAGGGCAACAAGAACTCGAAGGGCCGTGCAATACAGAATATGCTCAACATCGACAGCGACGATGCCGTGAATGCATTTGTACGCGTGAAGACACTTGCCGACAAAAATTTCATAGAGAGTCACAACATAATATTCTGCACCAAGCAGGGTATTATCAAGAAAACCTCTCTCGAGCAATATTCACGCCCCCGTACAAATGGTATCCTGGCAATCGGCATCCGCGAGGACGACCGCGTGATATCTGTTGCGCTCACCGATGGCAACAGCGACATCATACTTGCCAACAGAACAGGCCGTGCAGTGCGTTTCAACGAAAACACTGTTCGTGCAATGGGCCGCACCGCAACAGGTGTCAAGGGTATGGCACTCGATGAGGGCGACGAGGTTGTAGGTATGGTGGTGCTGCCGCAGGATGCGGGTGACGAACACAGCCTCCTTGTACTTTCGGAGCTGGGCTACGGCAAGCGTTCGAAGTGCGACGATTATCCCACGGTGAGTCGCGGTTGCAAGGGTGTGAAAACACTTAAGGTGACCGACAAGACCGGCGAGCTTGTTGCAATTATGGATGTGAACAACGAGAACGACCTGATGATAATCAACAAGTCGGGTATAACAATACGCACCGCTGTGGATCAGATTCCTGTCATAGGCCGCGCCACACAAGGCGTTAAGGTAATTAACCTTGGCAAGAAGAACGACTGCATAGGCTCGGTATGCAAAGTTACCCGTGAAGAGGCAGAAGAGGGCATTGAAACCGATTCTGCAGCCGACAACGATAATAATCCCGAAACCACAGAAACAAATCAATAACCATTAAATTAAATGTAAAATGAAAAAGCTGATTTTTTCTTTAACACTGTTATTGTCTGCAGCGATAGCTTTCGGACAAACACTATCGAAAGAGGAACTTAAAGCCCAGAAGAAACAGATTAAAGCTTTGATGACCGAGGTTAAAACAGCCGAGAAACTCATTCTCGACAACCCCGATGCCGCTCTTGGCAAGGTGACACCTTGCACGCAGAACCCGCTTGTTAACGGCGATGCCTATGTGTGGTATGTTCAGGCGCAGGCACGTAAGGCCATAGTTGACCGCGATAATGCCTCACGTGCAGCCGGTGGCCAGATAGATATGGATAAACTCTACTCAAATTGCGTGCAGCTTATCAACGAACTCGAAATCTGCGACTCACTCGATTCTGCCCCCGACAAGAAAGGCAAAATTGCTCCCAAATACAAGGAGTTCGTAAAGACCGCTCTTAACGAGAACCGCAACCAGATGTACAACGGTGGAGCCTATTTCTACAATAAAGGTAAATTTGCCGACTCTTACGACCAGTTTGCAAAGTTCATTGAACTGACCGAGAGCAAAATTCTTGCCGATGTAGTGCAGCCTGCCGAGAAGGCTTATAGCATTGGTGCTGCTTACAATGCAATACAATGCGCTATGCAGTTGAAGGATTATGAGAAAGCACTCAAGTATGCCGACTATGCCGCACTTGACGAGTCGAAAGCCAATAGCGTATCTCGTCTCAAAGCTAACGCATACCAGGCTATGGGCGACACAGCCAAATGGGTGGGTTTCCTTAAAGAGAGTGTTGTGAAATATCCCTCCGATCCCTTCTTCTATCAAACCCTCATCCAGTACTACGACAATGCAGGCAACCGCGATGGCTTGAACGCTCTTGCCGATGAGCTTATGGCAGGCGACCCAACAAACGCCCTCTTTGTTTACCTCAAAGGATATATTGCACAGCAGCAAAAGGATTTGGACAATGCAATTTCTTGGTACAAAAAGACTTTGGAGATGGATCCCAATTATCTTGATGCCCTTACCAACCTTGGTCGCAGCTACATTGCAAAGGCAAGCGACTACAACGCAAGCCAGTCTTCTGTAAAGGTTGATAGAGCCAAGATGAAAAAGGATAAGGAGATTATTAGCGGCTTCTTCCGCGAGGCTATGCCTTACTTTGAGAAACTGCGCGAGATAGCTCCCGACCGCAAGGAGTTGTGGCTTAACGGCCTCACACAGTGCTACTACAATCTTAATATGAACGACAAGATGGCAGAGCTTGAGAAACTTGCACAGTAATAAGTTCTATAAACACAACAAAAATGTCGCACCAAGGTGCGACATTTTTGTTTGGTTGTCATTCAACTGCTCCGTGTAAGCACGGGTTTCTCTTTTATCAGTCTAATTGTTGCAGAATCTCTGCTATGACGTGTGGGAAATGTTCATATTCCAGTGCGTGTACCTTGGCAGCAACATCATCGGGGGTATCGGTGGGCAGTACAGGGCATTTTGCCTGGAAGAATGTGGTGCCTTTGTCATACTCGGCATCAATTAAATGAATGGTGATGCCGCTCTCGGTATCGCCGCACTCAACAACGGCTTTATGCACTCTGTCGCCATACATACCTTTGCCACCGTGTTTGGGAAGCAGTGCAGGGTGTATGTTCACAATGCGGGCAGGGTAGGCCTCTATAAGTTTCTTGGGAACGAGCAGCAGGAACCCTGCAAGCACAATAAAATCAATACCATAACGGTGCATCATATCCACAATGCCGTCGGCCGCCATAAACTCGGCCTTTGTAACAACCTCGCAGGGTATATTCAGTTTGCGTGCACGCTCAATAACATAGGCCTCGGGGTTGTTGGCCACAATAAGTGCAACCTCCACCTCCTTGTTCTCTTTGAAATAGCTGGCAATGTTTTCGGCATTGGAGCCGCTGCCCGAAGCAAAAATAGCAATTTTCTTCATCGTCTGTTTTATTCGTTTATGAAATGGGTACAAGGCGGCGCAGCACCTGCTCGCCATATGTTTTAGATATTGGAATCTCCCTCACGTTAGGAACGCCAAGTTCAAGAAAGAGGTTCTCTTTTTCACGGCGTATAACCTTCACCAAGTCAAGATTGGCCATATACGAGCGATGGCAACGTACAACGTTGGTGTCGGCAAGTTGTTCGCTTATATCCTTCATTGTGATGCGCATCAGCTGTTTTTTCAATTGTTCGTTCTTCAAATACCATATACATATATAGTTGTCGGCCGACTCAATGTATATAAGATTCTCCTTGGCGACCGACAATTGCAACACCCCTCGCGAGTCTCTGATTGATATGAGTGAACTCGATTTGAATCCAATGTTCTCGTTCATAAGCTCCTTGAGTTTGGCCGAACGCTCCTGATACGAGAAGAAGAGGATACAAAGGATGTATGGGATGAACAATATGTATATCGTGTTCTTTATGGCATTTATATAAATCTCCATAGGATCGTTAGTGGGGAGATTAAGGTTGCCCTTTACTATGAGTGCCAGAATGGTGAATGCACCCGAAAGCAGCAATAACTCAATGAATACCCAACCTATGTATTTAATTATTGTTATACCGTGATTGGGCCTGCGCGAGAATTGGTACATCACAACGCGGCTTATGGCAACCACAGTCATACCTATACTCACAAGAACTATCGACCAGAGGAAATATGTTGTGGTGGTAATTTTGTTATTGTCAATCCACATATCGGAGCCGAACGGTTGATAAATATTTATGAATCCGATAGCGAATATTGAAACAAAAAGAACCATTATCAACTGGTTCCTTTTTTCCAACATATATTGTGGTGCTTTTTTGAAAAGTACTGATGTATATTCGGCCATTGTATTTCTATCAAAATTATTATGCGAAGATAGGCAAAAATTTTATTAAAACGCTTCTGACTTTTTATCAATTATAAATATTTTACATTTTTTGCATTGTGGTTTGTTGTAATATGTGAAAAAAATATTTATGCCTGTTATTTTTACATCCCGTCAGCACGAAATTTAGAAAAAAACTCTATATTTTTGCATAATATGATAATTAGTGCACAAATCATACCGTATGGCTATAGTAAATTATAAAAATGTAGATATTCACATAGATTCCAAAATAATTTTGGAAAATGTATCTTTTGAATTGCAAGAGGGCGAGTTTGCATATATTGTAGGCGCTGTCGGCTCGGGAAAATCCACACTCCTTAAAACAATATATGGCGAGGTGGATATAGTGGATGGCACGGCCTCCGTGTTCGATGAATATGACTTGCGCAATTTACGTAGCAGTCGGTTGCAGGCCCTGCGCAAGCGCATAGGAATTGTGTTTCAGGACTTTCAACTGCTCACCGACCGCAACATAAACGACAACCTCGATTTCGTTCTTTGCAGTACAGGGTGGAAAAACAGGCAGGAACGCGAGAAACGCATCCGCGAGGTACTTCACCTTGTAGGGTTGCCACAAAAGGGCTACAAGATGCCTCACGAACTTTCGGGCGGCGAGCAGCAGCGCATAGTGATAGCACGCGCCATTCTCAACCGCCCTGCGCTCATTCTTGCCGACGAACCAACCGGAAACCTCGATGCCGAAACCGGAAACTACATAATGCGCCTGTTGCATCGCATTTGTCACGAGGAAAAAAGTGCCGTGCTTATGATTACCCACAACGAGCAGTGGCTTACACTATACCCCGGTACCGAATATTGCTGTGCCGACGGCCATATGCGCCTTATGAAAAGTATGCGCGAAACAGCAACTCAAACATCGCTTTTTGAAGAATAATAACTAATAAAAATATAAGAATTATGAAAGTACTTAAATTTGGCGGAACATCCGTAGGCTCGGCCGAGCGTATGCAGAATGTAGTACGCCTCATTTCCGATGGCGAGACAAAAATAGTGGTCCTATCGGCTATGTCGGGGACAACAAACTCACTTATAGAATTTACGAACTATTTGCGCAACGGCAACCCCAATGGTGCTTGCGAGCACGCAAACGTATTGCAGGACAAGTATCGCCAGACAATAAAAGGGTTATACGAAACAGCCGATGCTGCCGATGCTGCCACAGCAAAGGTAAGCGAAATATTCAACCACCTGCGTTCATTGGCATACAAGCCCCTCGACACAAATCTCGAGAAAGAGATTGTTGCCCAGGGCGAGATAATATCCACCAATATGGTAACATTGTATATGCGCGAGAAGGGCCTCGATGTCGAACTGCTCGACTCTCTCTCGTTTATGCGCCTTGGTGCCAACGGCGAGCCCGACCTTGCATATATCCGCACCCATCTGTTGCCACAGCTCGATTTGGAGGTTAAAGGCCGTATCTACATAGCCCAAGGCTTTATATGTATGAACGACGAGGGCCACATCGATAACTTGCAGCGTGGCGGAAGCGACTACACTGCAACGCTCATAGGTGCAGCTGTGAATGCCGACGAGGTGCAGATATGGACCGACATTGACGGAATGCACAATAATGATCCCCGCATTGTCGATAACACATCGCCTGTGCATCATCTACATTTCGAGGAGTCGGCAGAGCTTGCATACTTTGGTGCAAAAATTCTGCATCCCACCTGCATCCTTCCCGCCAAACTTATGGGAACACCCGTGCGTTTGCTCAATACAATGGATCCCACGGCCGAGGGTACACTCATAGACAACAACCTCACCCGCCCTGGCGAGATTAAGGCCATTGCAGCCAAGGAGAATATCACCGCAATAAAAATTAAGTCGGGCCGTATGTTACTTGCCTATGGTTTCCTGCGCAAGGTGTTCGAGATATTCGAAACATACAAAACCTCTATAGATATGATATGCACATCTGAGGTTGGTGTTTCGGTTTCTATAGATGACGACCGCAAGCTCGACCTCATTGTGGATGAATTGCAGAAATACGGTACCGTAACCGTGGATAAGAATATGTGTATCATTTGCGTTGTGGGCGACCTCAATTGGGAAAACACAGGCTTTGAGGCACGCGCGATGGAGGCAATGAAGGATATCCCCGTGCGTATGGTTTCGTATGGTGGCAGCAACTACAACATATCGTTCCTTGTGCGCGAGGAGGACAAGGTACGTGCGTTGCGCGCATTGAGCAGTAAAATCTTTAACTAAAAGAAGTTTTCTGATGAAGACAAAGTTTCCAATAGAGAGATTTGCCAATATTGAAACCCCCTTCTACTATTACGATGTCGAGCTTCTTAAAAAGACCATCGACACCGTGCAGAAGGAGGCTGCCAAGCACAGTGGTTTTAACGTGCACTATGCCATAAAGGCTAATTTTAACCCCCGCTTGCTTGCTGTAATAGCAGCAAGCGGCCTTGGGGCCGATTGCGTGAGTGGTGGCGAGGTTGCCGCTGCACTAAAGGCCGGAGTGTCGCCAGGTCACATCGTCTTTGCCGGTGTGGGAAAAACCGACAAGGAGATAGCTCTTTCGCTCGATGCCGGCATCTTCTGCTTTAACGTGGAATCTATCCCCGAAATAGATGCCATAGATGCATTGGCCGCGGAACGTGGGGTGGTGGCACAGGTGGCAATTCGTGTAAACCCCAATGTAGGTGCCCACACCCACGCCAATATCACTACCGGCCTTGCCGAAAACAAGTTTGGTGTAAACTATGAGCAACTCGACGAGGTGATAGACACCATCGAAAGCAAAAAGAATGTAAAGCTCATAGGCCTGCATTTCCATATAGGTTCGCAAATACTTGTTATGGACGACTTTATAGCCCTCTGTGGCAGAGTGAACGAATTGCAGACTATGTTGCACGAAACACGCGCAATGGTGTTGCCTCATATAAATGTAGGCGGTGGCTTAGGTATCCGTTACGATGCCCCCGACAAATACAACATACCCGATTTCGCCCTATATTTCGATACCTATGCGCAGTACCTTAAACTCTTCCCGGGGCAGCAGGTGCATTTTGAACTCGGTCGCAGCATCGTAGCGCAGTGCGGTTCGCTCATTACACGCGCCACCTACATCAAGAGTGGTACCTGTAAAAAGTTTATAATAGTTGATGCGGGTATGAACGACCTTGTGCGCCCTGCTCTTTACAGTGCATATCACAGAATAGAAAACCTCTCTTCGCATAAAGCCGACGAGGTTTATGATGTGGTGGGGCCCATATGCGAGTCGTCCGATGTGTTTTGCAAAGACCGCAAAATACCCGAAACGCATCGTGGTGATATAATGGCAATACGCTCGGCCGGTGCATACGGCGAGGCAATGGCATTTGGTTACAACTGCCGCCCGCTGCCAAAGAGTGTGTTATCCACTGATTTTGAGTAAAAAATAAGAGCCAATTTCAAAAATTGGCTCTTATTTTTTACTCAAATTTAATTGCCTTGGTTGGCTCTATTCTTGCAATGAGCATAGATGGCACGAGCAACATTGCCACCGATAGAACAAACATAAATATATTCATCGGCACCATAATCCACGAAAATTCTATTGGTACACAATTCATATAGTACATTTCGGGGTTCAGCGCCACTATGCCTGTGTGCTTTTGCAGCAGGCATAGCGCTATTGCTATGATATTCCCCCATAGCATTCCTTTACCAATAATGAAACAGGCATAGTAAAGAAAAACCTTTCTAATGGAAAAATTCTGCGCACCCACAGCCTTTAGAATTCCAATGAGGTTGCTTTTTTCCAAAATGAGAATAAGCAGCCCCGATGTCATTGTGAACCCTGCAATGCCAAGCACCAGTATAAGGATAACCCACACCGTCTGGTCCAGCACACCAAGCCAGGCAAATAGGGCCGGGTTGGCCTCTTCTATGGTACGTATATAAAGCCCCTCCCTTTCTCTGTTTCCAATTTCGGCAACTATTCCGGCAAGCCTGTTACGGGTATTCTCTATCTCCTCATAATCGGTAACGGGAATCTCAATACCGCTTGTTTGGTTGTCGCTCCAGTCGTTAAGGCGGCGCGTGGTTTCAATATCGGTGATGGCAAAAAGGTTGTCCATCTCCTGCAAGTGTGTTTCGTAGATACCAGCAACAAGCATACGCCTTGCCTTTATATTGTCTTGTACAAAATATACGTTAATCTTGTCGCCTGTAGTGCAGTTAAGTTTTTTTGCCATCACGTTCGACAATACAATCCAATAACCTTTTACCGAATCGGTTTCAGTCGGTATATTGCCACTCACAAGATGCTCCTTAAAAAACGAAGAATCATACTCCTTGCCAATGCCCTTTACAAGCACTCCTTCGTACTCATCGTCCACGGCAAGCAACCCCGGTTTTTGTACATAGCGTTGCGCGTGGGCTATTCCGTCGCACTCTTTTATTTTTTCAATATCATCATCTGTTATCGTTATGTATGCATCGCCATTCAGTGTTGCTGTATAATTGCCAACTTGCAAGTGCCCACCGAATCCTATAATCTTGTTTCTTATTTCATTTTTGAATCCCACGACAATGGCAAGCGAGAGCATCATCACAATAAGCCCTATTGATACACCCCATTGTGCAATGGTTATTGCGGGGCGCGATATCTTTTTCCCACCCTTGCGCGATGCATATAGCCTTTTTGCTATGAACAGTTCAATATTCATTGGATATGTCGTTGGCTATTTCCACTCCCAGGCATAACGCTCTATATCCTCCTCAACAAGGATATCACCTGTTTGCACCTCAATAAATTCAAGGTCGGTTATTGCACGCACAGCGTGCAACTGTCCCTTCTTTATGTGCACCACGCTGCCGCGTGTCACCTCGGTTACATTTCCGTCTATAACCAGCAGGCCACGGCCGTTCACAAAGGTCCACACTTCGTCGCGGTGGCGGTGTATCTGGTAGCTTATATTGCAGCCGGCATTTAACTTAAGCTCCTTAGTTAACGTGCAGAACCCGTCGCTGTATTTTGTGCTGTTAATCACCTTGTATGTGCCCCAGCGGCGCTCCTCGAACATAGGGCGGGTAGCTACCTTTTCAACGTGCTGCTTTATCTCTTCCGACGCATTCTTGCTGCACACCAACACACCCTCGTAGCCGGCAACTACAATGGCATCTTTTATGCCGGCACACACCACAGGCAGTTCAAGTTCATTGATGATGGTGGTGTTTTCCACCCCCTCGCCTGTGACAATGTTGCCTGTGTGCTTGTCGGGCAACTCTTCGGACAGTGCCTTCCAACTGGCAATGTCCTTCCACACACCATTGTATGTGACAACAGCCACAGAGTGGCATTTTTCCGTTACCTCATTGTCGAAACTCACAGCCGGCAGTTTGCAATAGTTCTTTTGCACCTGCTCAAAAGAGTCGACATCAATGTAGCGGTTTATTATCTCCTCAACGAATCCGAGTTTGAAGGCAAAAACACCGCCATTCCATAGCGCTCCTTTTGAAATAAGCTGCTCGGCACGTTTCTTGCTTGGTTTTTCGGTGAAACTTTTTATCATATCCACACCGGAACATTCCTTTTGTGCAGGTAGGATATAGCCATATTTAGTGGATGAATTTGTTGGCTTTATACCAATAAGTGCAAGTTCGGCAGAATCGTTTTTTACGGTATCGGCAAGTTTCTGCAACGATTGGAAATAATCATTATCGGCAAATGTGTCGCAGGGAACAACCACGGCAACTTCCTCTCTGCTGCAACCCTCGTTGTAAATCAGGTGCGCCGTAGCAAGTGCTATGGCGGGGAAGGTACCGCGCCTTTCGGGCTCGCTTACCAGTGTTATTTCATTGCCTATCTGTGTGGTTATGGAATCGCGCTGAGCGCTGCTCGATGCTATGGTTATGTTTCGTGTTAAATCGGCTTCGGTCAATTGTCGATATACACGTTGCAGCATCGACTCTGTTCCGCCATCGGGTGATGGCAACAGACGCAGAAATTGTTTCGATCGCGTGCTGTTCGATAGGGGCCACAAGCGTTGTCCGCTACCTCCCGATAACAATATTATTCTCATATTATTTGATTTTTTGTTTTAATATTGGCTGTCAGAACTTTCTGAATGTAAGTTTCGCATATTTTGAACGCAGAACCATACTTTTGCGATTAAGGTGCAAAACACCGTATCGTTCGTTGCTGTTGTTGTATATGCCATAGGCGCGCAGGTCGGTGTTGTCGTTTATCGTTTGCACAAAAAGTGAATCGCCTACGTGCTGAAAGCGGCTGTAATGCCTGTCATATTGCGTTAATCTTATCTCCAACAAATCCAGTTGGATGCACCAGAAGCGGCTTTCATCGGCCACATTGATGGGTGCAGTGGAGTTGACCTCTTCTATTTCGAGCAGTTTCCAGAAACCACCCAAATCGCCATTATCATCCTCTTTTTGGCAAGCAGTAATTGTCAGCACCGCCAATAGTATAAATATGATTTTTTTCATTTTTTCTTGCTTTTGAGGTTAATTATTCCGCGCTTGCTTATCGTGAGCATTCCGCTACGGCAATTGCCGTGCAGGCTGCCATTGTCATATGCATATGATGCTTTTATGCTCCATCCTTGCAATTTCGCAGGTTTGTATGCTATTTCCACAAGGCCTGCGGTGCTTGTCTTTATGTCGGTAAAAGGATTATTGTATGTTCCCCAATTGTTTGAATGGGTGAATAATATTCTGTAACCCAATTCGGCAGTGGGCTCACCTTCAATACCTATGTGATACGCCTCCACGCGGTTGTTGTAGCAAATCATAGTATTGTCTTTGTTATAAATAGGTGATGTGGCAAGCGGTGTACCAATCATCATACCATAGTTGAACCAACCATTGTACCATTCGTGGTTATAATTATTGTCGCGGCAACTAACCTGGTCGGGGATGGTGCTTGTTTTATCGTGATATACAGGCCCGCTTTGGTTTTTAAGATTAAAATATTCAATGGCAACACCTTTAACCCAACGGCATTTCTTTAGTTCCAATTCAATACCCACGAGTTGCTCGGTCCACAAACCATATTCCATAAACATTTGCGAATGGTCGTCGAAAACGTGTTCATAGTATGTGCGCAGTTTCCAATCTTTGTTGTTCCAGTTGATTGCAGCGTGCCAACTGCCAAGATGGTTTCCTGCAATATTTACCTGGTCCATACCTGAATATTCGCTATCACCGTTACTTGGTATAAAGGCTTTGAAATAGTCTTTCAGGTGAGAAGGGTTTTTCTTGTTTTCACCGATAATATTTAATCGGTTATATACCGCACCACCAAATTGTGTAGCCATTTGCAGGCCCCATTCAAGCGATAATGGATATTTCTTTTCTTTACCTATTTTGAAGAATATTGCTTTTGAATGATAACGCACGCCAACGGTGCGGGCCATTCCTTCGGCTACCCAATCCTTTTGCCAATCTCCGTCGCTGAACCAGCCATATGCAATGTGACCGCGCATTTTGAACCAATCATTAGTGCCAAAGAAATCATAATATTCAGGTACTTCTATGCGCATTTGCGGGATGGGACGTGCATTGCCACTTTCAATAAGACCACCTGTCGATAGTCTGCTATTCTTTAATTCGCCCCATCTCTCTCTTTGTCCCATAGACAGCGTGAACATCTTCCAACTTACATCTACATATGCCTGCTGCACGAAAACGGTAGATGTGAGCCCCTCACCGGCTACAATGTCGGCTCCCCAATTAAGAGAGAAACCTCTTCCTCCAAGTTTGCTGCCACCTGCCAGCCCTGCGCGTGTATATGCAAACCCGGCTTCTTCGCCACTCAATCCTTGGCGGTTCGATAAGTGCCAAGTGGGCGGTGTGTCATCTGTTGCATATGTACCTGTTGCTTCTATGCTGTATTTTATCTCTTGTGCATTCGTAGCAAAAACGGTTGCTAAAGTTATTATTATAGAGAAGAATCTTTTAATCATATTTTTTCAGTTGCTTTTTATAAAAGTAGTGCCACACTCTGAATAGTGGTCCCCATATGGTCTCGCTTGGATAGCTGCTTAAGAACTTCATTTGGTGCCCGGTTTTGCTTATTGCCCTTTTTATAATGGAGTTGCTCATATCGTTTTTGTATCTTGGGCTGTATTTCCCAAAATTACCGGCAATCAAAATTTCGTTAAGTAAAAATTCTCCCTCCTTTTCAAGAGGCTCTGTAAGCAGGTATTTATCTTCAATGTCAAAGACTTTTTTCAAGACATACATTGTTGCACCTGCAAAACGTAGCATTTTAAGTTTGCGTAACTGTTGAACGGTATCTTCTATTTCCGCCTCACTGAATCCTTGCTTCAAAACATAGTAGTAGTCGAGCATTTGTCGCAGTCCTATACCTTCCTGGAACAAATGTCTGTATATATGAAGTAATATATATATGCGGTTAAATGCATTTGTCGGCACAAATATTCTTTCAGCATCGTTGCTCAATGTAATCTTGTTGGTAAATTGCTTCTCACTCTCATTCTTGAAGTATTTCTGCAATTCCCTGTTTGTGAAATAGCTGTTCATCCAGGATGGAGTGAAATGCACCTCGGTGCTCACGCCATCGAGTTCCAGAAAATCTACGTGATGATAAACCGGCCTGCAATTGGGCAGTATCTTTTTTACATAAGCAAGCACTCTCTTTCTGCCACCCTCAATCCATATATCAATATCGCCGGGCATACGTCGCTCCGGTTGGTCATACAGCCTTGCAATGCCTTGTCCTTTTAATATAACACTGCGGAATCCCTCTTTCTCAAACTTTTCGGTTACGATTGCTGTAAGGCGGTTCAGCTTGTTATTCTGTTGTTTTATTTGCAAGCAATAATTGTGCCATACCAGCAATAGTGGTTTTGGTGGCAACTCCTCGGCTTTCAGTTTCTCAATACCGGAGAATGCTATTCCCAATAAAGTCTGTTTCTTGCATAATTCAAAAAGTGCTTCCCACTCTTTTGTGTTTAGAGTGTTGCTTATTTTGTTGCCTGTACCAATACCCAGGCGTATCAGTTCAAAAAAGGTTTCTGTTATGTTATTTGGCATCGGTGCTTCTCTTTTGATAATGTATAGGGTGCGCAGTATTTTTGCGCACCCTCATTTGTAACTTTTAGTTGCGACGTATTCTTATTTGCAGTGCATCTTTAATAGGTGTGTCGTTTATTATTACCAAATAACCGCCACCGCCTGCACCGGTGATTTTAATACCTTTTACATTGTTTATGTATTCGTTAATGGTTTCCATCACATATTCGGGAGCCATATTGGGGAACATTGCAATCTGTGCGCGGAAGGATTCTGTGGTGGCCCTTCCCCAGGCATCGATATCCATTTTGTTTATAGCCTCCCAGCAATCGTTGGCAGCCTTTGCAAGTCTTTCGGCACCGGCAATGTCTATATTGGTATTGGCGAGTACGTCGTAGTCGCCTTTGCGTGGCGATAGAGGTATGAGCCATATGTTTTTTTCAATAAAACTTAAGATTTTTTCGTCTTTTACGCTTGTTATTTCGTTTGGCCAATATTTCTCGTCTTTATAGTTCAAACGGTTAAGGCCGGGCATAACCACTCCGATAGCATCCTGTGAGCCGCTTATATATGGCGAACCGGGCGGGTTCTCGAAGCAGAAAAGTTCTTTGGCAAGCATCTCCTTGTTGCCTTTTGGTATATCAAGGTGCCACATCTCTATGGCTGCATTTCGCGATGATGTGCTCATACCGCTACGGTTGTTGAAGTCGTAATCGGGCTCAATGCTTATTGTGAGCACAGGGCCTTCGGCATACTTGTTCACGTAGGGCTGGTCGAGCCAGCCACCGGCCAGGTCTATGCGATAGGGAATCTTGCACTCCTGACGCAATGCTGTTGTAGAGCGGGTGGGGAGGCCGGCTTCGGGTATGCGGGTGCTTACCAACAACTGAATACCGTTCTCTTCGCAAAAACGTTTCTTTTCCGGAGTATATCCATCGGTGTTTACAAAAAATATGTCAGGTTTCAAAGCCTTGACATCATCGGCAAAGTCCATAATTCCGCTGCCCGAATTAACAAAGGCATCTTTTACATATCTTATTGCCTTCACCATATAAAGGCGTTCTTCCTCTGTATTTATGGTTTTGCGGTTTTTCAAATCCTGAATAGTGCTGTCGGAACCGATTCCCACATATAAATCGCCGTGCTGCGATGCCTCTTTGAAAAAGGCAACGTGCCCCGAGTGTAGCATATCGTAACAACCCGATACAAAAACTTTCTTGTTCATATTCACAGTATATTTTGTCTGTGTGGTTTGTATATTAAATATATACTTACAAAAATAGTATAAATTATATTAAATTCTATGGTCTTATTTCAAACTTATTCAACTTCTTATTGTTTATCTTTCTTTTTTTTCATCTCGGCGGCTATTGATGGGAATGCCTTTCCGTTTTCCAATACCTCGATGGCTTTGAGCACGGTTTCGTCGGTGAGGTTTATGTATTTTACGTGCTCCAGCATACCTAAGATGTTGTAAATAATATTGGCGTTCAGTGGCTCCACAAGCATTGCCCGCGATTGTGCGGCCTGTTCCGCCGGCAGTTCAATGCCTTTTTCCTTGGCAAATCTTATAAATTGCTCAACAGCATCACTGTTTTTCATATAGTCCACAACCTCACGATATGTTTTGAATTTGCTTAAGTCGCCACGGTGCTCCTTGCAATATTTGAATGTGAACATAGATATCAAACGCTTGCGTATAACATCGCTCAGATAGGGCGTGTAGCGGGTGGAGTCGCTTGGAACGAAGATATCGGGCATAATTCCGCCACCGCCATAAACGGTGCGGCCTATGGAAGTTTTGTACACCAACGAATCGTTCTGGTGTATGCTGTCCTGTGAGAAGAATTCGCCGCGCTCGTAACGCTTTACAATGTCGAGTGCATAATCTTCGTCATCGCCTTTAGTATAAGGCTTCTGTATGCTGCGGCCCGATGGGGTGTAGTAGCGTGCCACGGTGAGGCGTACAGCTGAACCATCCTTGAATTCGAATGGCTGTTGCACCAATCCCTTGCCAAATGTTCTGCGTCCTATTATCGTGCCGCGGTCGTTGTCCTGTATGGTTCCTGCTAAAATCTCGCTTGCCGATGCCGAAATCTCGTCGGTAAGCAGCACCAGGGGAATGTTTTGCAGGTTGCCCCTGCCGTTGGCATAGTCTATGTTTCGTGGCGAGTTCACACCCTCGGTGTAAACAATCATATCGCCCTTGTTAAGAAACTCGTTGGCCATTTGCAGGGCTACGCTCATATAACCGCCGCCATTGCCTCGCAGGTCCACAATCAATCCTTTGCAATTCTTTTGCAGCAGTTTGGCCACAGCTATGATAAACTCGGTGAAGGTTTGCTCTGCAAAACGCTCCACCTGTATGTAGCCCCATTTGTCATTGATTAGGTAAGCAGCCTCTATGCTCTCGAGTGGAATGTCGCCACGCACTATGTTAAAATGCAAGAGGTCCTTTTCGCCATATCGTTTGACGCTCAATTTCACTTTGCTGCCTTTGGCCCCTTTGAGCCTTTTCATTGCATTCTCCTCGGTGCATATATCGCCCACAAACAGTGTGTCGTTTACTTTTACAATGCAG
This sequence comes from Bacteroidaceae bacterium, assembly GCA_017536765.1. Taxonomy (GTDB): domain Bacteria; phylum Bacteroidota; class Bacteroidia; order Bacteroidales; family Bacteroidaceae; genus HGM04593. The sequence continues at coordinate 7,828 of JAFXGV010000007.1, read as the reverse complement.
TCGCCCGCCATAAGGCCCACCTCCTCCGACGGGCCGCCGCGTATCACGTCGCTCACATTCACTGTGTCTTCCTGTATAGTGAAACGTATGCCTATGCCACTGAAGCTGCTTGCAAGGTCGGCATTAGTGGCCTCTAACTCGGCGGCAGGGATATACTTGCTGTGGGGATCAAGCTCGTTAAGAATCTTGGGCATAGCCTCCTCAATAACATCGTCTATGTTGAGCGAATCCACATAATTGTAGCGCATAAGCTGCATAAGTTCATCCACTTTGTTTGCTCCGGCAGTGGTTATGAGAATGGTTTGCTGCTTGTTGTTCGATATGTATAAACCTACCAGCACTCCTATAAGCGTGAACAGTACCAGCAGGGTGGGTGTAAACTTTTTCATATCGTATTATTCCTCCTCGTTTTCTTGCAGGTGAACGGTCTCTACGCCGGCTCTGTTAAGCAGGTCGAGCCCGTCGGTAACGCGATATTTCTCGCGGTATACAACACGTTTGATGCCTGCCTGTATAATGAGCTTGGAGCACTCTATGCAGGGCGATGTGGTTACATACAGTGTAGCGCCGTCGCTGCAATTACCCGAGCGGGCAATCTTTGTTATGGCGTTGGCTTCGGCGTGCAGAACATAGGGCTTGGTGAGGCCGCTTTCATCATCCTCGCACACATTCTCAAAGCCTGCGGGTGTGCCGTTGTAGCCGTCGGAGATAATCATTTTGTCCTTCACTATGAGCGCTCCCACCTTGCGGCGCTGGCAGTATGAATTTTCGGCCCATATGTCGGCCATACGCATATACCTCCAATCGAGTTTTCTCTGTTTCTCTCTGTTTTCCATAGTTATTTTATTTGTTATGAAACTGCATAAACACATTTCCGGCTTGCACTATTATCTGCAGCCAGTTGGAATCGCCTGCATAGGAGTTTGCGTTTTGCAGTAATTGTTTCATCTTGTTTGCCGTGTTGTCGCTGTTTATGTTGCCTGTTGTCTTTATGTTGCTGCAACGGAAGGAGCGCGACTCTCCGTCGGCTTGCCAATTGCCTGTTACCGTGGCATTTGCAGGCGTGGTGAGAGTGAATGCGTTGCCGTTGAACACAATTGTGTAGTCGCCGTTCTTGGGTGTACTCTTGTCATTACCCTCCTGTATGAACGCCAATGTCCAGTTGCGGCCTGTGAATATTTCGTCAATGTCGTCTTCGTTGCTGCAGGCGCAAAACGATAGTGCCGCAATAAGTATAAATATGATTCTTGTTATCTCTTTTTTCATAGTATATTGTTAAAAATGTGGGCATATACTATCGATGCCATCGCGCTCGAGCAGCGCCTCTATCTGTGGTTTGCGCCCTCTGAAACGCAGATATAGCTCCATAGGGTGTTCGGTGTCGCCTTTCGACAATATGCAGTCGCGGAACGATTGCGCCACCTTCATATTCATAGTGCCCTCTTCCTTGAAGCGCGAGAAGGCATCGGCATCCAGCATCTCGGCCCATTTGTAGCTGTAATATCCGGCAGCATACCCGCCCGACATTATGTGGCTGAACTGCGGTGTAATACCGGCCTCGGGCACCACGGGCAGCAGCCTTATAGCTGCGGTTGCAGTGTGCTCGTAATCCATTACATCACCCTCGAAAGGCTTTGATATATTGTGCCAAGCCTGGTCTATGAGCCCAAGCCCCACCTGGCGTATGCACTGGTATGCCGCGCGGAAATTACGTGCCGCGCGAATCTTGTTGAGCAACTCCTGCGGAATTGTTTCCCCTGTTTCGTGGTGAAAGGCAAACATCGTGAGGAACTCCTCCTCGAATGTGAAATTTTCCATTATCTGCGACGGCATCTCCACAAAATCCCACAACACATTGGGGCTGCATAGGCTTGCATATGTAACGTCGGACAATATGCCGTGCAGGCAGTGCCCAAATTCGTGCAGCAGGGTGTTGAGCTCGTCAAAATTAAGCAATGTGGGCTTGCCGGGCAGGGGCTTGCGATAGTTGGTCGACAGGGTGATGTGCGGGCGGTGGTCCTTGCCGTCGGCATCCTTGTATTGCGCCTTCAGCGAGTCCATCCACGCGCCTGCGTGCTTTCCCTTGCGTGCATAAAAATCGCAATAGAGCAGTGCAAGGTATGTGCCATCATAATCATACACCTCCCACACCTTTACATCGGGGTTGTATGTGGGAATATCGTGGTTCTGCTTGAAGGTGATTCCATACAGGCGTGTTGCAAGGTAAAATGCGCCATATATTGCCTGGTCGAGGTTCAGATAGGGGCGCACAACCTCGTCGCTTATGCTGTATTTCTGCTCCTTAAGTTTCTCGGAATAGTATGCAAAGTCCCACGGCTCGAATTTGAAATCCTTGCCCTCGCACTCGGTGGCATAATTCCTTACCTCGTCCACATCGTTGCGCGCTGCGGGCAGGTAGCTCCAGGTGAGCTTGCCAAGCATTGCAAACACCGCATCGGTTGTACCGGCCATACGCTCGGCAAGTACATAATCGCTGTATGTGTTGTAGCCAAGCAGGCGTGCAAACTGCAGGCGTGCGTTTACGATATCCTTTACTATGTTACGGTTGTCGTAATCGTTGCCTTTGGCACCGATTGTGCTGTATGCCATATACATCTGCCTGCGCAGTTCGCGGTTTTTACAGAATGTGATGAACGGCAGGTAGCTTGGGCGGTGCAGCGTGAAGAGCCAACCCTCTTTGCCGCTCTCCGTTGCGCTCTTTGCAGCGGTCTCCACAAGATCTTCGGGCAGCCCTTGCAAATCCTCTTTTTCGGTTACAAGCAGCGTATATGCATCGGTATCTTTTATTATGTTTTCCTGGAATTTGAGCGACAGCAGAGTAAGTTGTCTGCTCAATGTACGATACTCGTCACGCTCGTTGCCCACAAGGTTGGCTCCCTGCCTCACAAACGAGGTGTATATCTCCTCGGTGAGTCTTTTCTGTTCGGCGGTTAGCGCATCCGGCATATTCCGGTACACGCTCTTTATGCGGGCAAATAGCGTCTCATTGAGTGTAATGTTGTTCCGGTGCTCGGTATATATCTGCTGCATCTCCTCTTCCACCTTCACAATGGCATCGTAGCTGTGCGAATATATGAGCGCATTGAATGCGCACATAACGTCGCCAAGCAGCCTGCCGCCACACTCATATGGTACAATGGTGTTCTCGAAAGTGGCAGGGGAGGGGTTGCTGCATATATCATTGATATTTTCTTCTTCTTGTTTGATGCCCTCTTTAAGAGCCGGAATGAAATGCTCCAGCGTAATGCGGTCGAATGGGAACGCATCGAAAGGGGTGCTGAATGGCTTGCAGAAGGGATTGTCTTTCATATCTTGTTATCCTTTTATTAGCTGTATATATAAAAATTGCGCGAATATAACTATTTCGGTTGGTATTCGCTCACTTATTTTTCACAATATTTATTAAAAAGGTGTGGGTTTGTTAGAGAATAAACTTTTCCCCTGCTATACCATATACCCGTTTAATAAAAATTATATCGGTTTTCACTGTAATAACAAGTTCAGAAGTCGTTTTGTTTGTTTCGAAATACAATCTTTTATAAACAAGCAAACCCGCCGAAGCGGGTTTGCTTTATGTGTAATATGTTCTTCTTTGTTAAAGGTTGAATGTGCCCTCGACAAGCTGGCCCATAGCCCATACACCGCGTATGTTCAAGCTCTCATCGAGAATCATTATGTCGGCATCCTTGTCCTTTTGCAAAGAACCCTTGCGGTCGTAAACACCCATAATCTTAGAAGGTGTCTCCGATGCCATTCTCACAGCATCTTCCAAAGGAATCTCGGCCTTCTGTACAAGAGTGCGTATTAGGCGGTCCATTGTAGCCACGCTGCCTGCAAGAGCAGTGCGGTCGGCCAGTTTGCATACGCCGTCCTCTATGATAACGCGGGGATCGAATGCGGTTGTGCTGTCGCTGGCTGCGCAGGCAAGAGCGTCGGTAATTACACAAGCCTTCTCCACACCCTTTATTCTGTGAACGAGGCGCAAGATTGTGGGAGGCACGTGAATACCGTCGGCAACAACCTCCACTGTCATATCCTCGTGCAGGTAGATGCTCTCCACTGTACCCTCGTACTTGTATTCGCGGCGTTTGTGGAAACCGGGCATTGCATTGTAGAAGTGGGTTGCGTGTGTGTAACCGTTCTCGTGTGCCACGTGAATGTCTTCATACTCGGCCTGTGTGTGTGCCACAGATGCCAAAATGCCTTTCGATGTGATATATTTACCAAACTGCATAGCACCGGGAAGCTCGGGAGCGGCATCCCAACGTTTGATACAGTTCCATTTTTCAACCAAGGGGATGTACTCTTTGGGATCGGGGTTCTTGATGTTCTCGGGCAACTGGCCGCCTGCCATTGCCATATTCAGGTAGTGACCCTCCAGGTGCAAACCAAGCACGGGGCTGTTGGGCTCTGCCATAAGCTTTGTACAAGTTTCGGCAGCTGCCTCAATCATAGGCACTGTAGATGAAGAGAGGGTGGGGAAGATACTTGTTGTACCGTGCTTCATATGAGCCTTGATAGCGCCGCGGAAAGCCTCTTCCGTGCCCTCCATAAAGTCGCAACCGCCACCACCGTGAATGTGAATCTCCACGCCACCGGGTACAACGTACATACCTTTGGCGTCAATAATTTCTGCGCCTATAACGGCAAGGTCGCAGTTTGTTACCTCTAAAATTTTGTTGTCTCTGATAATTACAGAGCCGTCCTTCAACCAACCTTGTGGGGTGAGGATTTTTGCATTTATAATTTGCGTGAGCATAATGTTGTGTGTTATTATAAGTTTTTGTTGTTACTTTTTCGCAGCCTATTTTCGCAGTCGTTGTTTTGCAAAGATAGTGCCAACGAGCAAATAGCAAAGTTTACTTTGGCTATTTACTGCGAGTGCAGCCTATTTTCGCAGTCGTTGTTTTGCAAAGATAGTGCCAACGAGCAAATAGCAAAGTTACTTTGGCTATTTACTGCGAGTGCAGCCTATTTTCGCAGTCGTTAGACTGCAAAGTTATCTAATTTTAATTTTATCAACCATCTTTTTCCACACTTTTTTGCCTTAATTTCAATAAAAAATTCCCCCTGAAGCCTGCCTGTCTGTTTTGTTTGCGATGCCCGCATTGTTAAAATGTAATTAAAATGTGTATTTAGTTTTCGTTTTGTAAATTAAATTATTTTTTTTGCTTTCAAAATGGTATAGGGTTTATTTTGCACGATATTTGCGTTTTTACCGGCTGTTTTTTGAAAAAACAGCGAAAACTGCCTCCCTTTTTCAAAAATGCGCCCCGTTTTTCGGAAATTATTATTAAAATCACTGCTTTTTTCACAAAATTCTTTGTATTTGAGCGCCTTGGCTGTATATTTGCCGGCGGTTAACAAATTTACAAAAAGAAAATATTTCAAATGTCAGGCTATGTGGCCGGCTTGCAATAATAAAATAAGGTGAACGGTATGTCAAAATTAAGATTCGAAGTAGTTACAGCGGCATTTGGCAAGAGTGCCGTAGATGTTCCCAACAAAAAAGAGCGCCCCTCCGATTACTACGCAGTGAAGGTTTTTAATCGCGAGAAGATGTATAAGTATCTTCCCAAAGATATATTCAACAGCCTCATAGATGTAATAGACAATGGTGCCCCCTTTGATATATCCATAGCCGACGCTGTAGCCGAGGGTATGAAAAAATGGGCGGTGGAGAACAATGCCACACACTACACCCACTGGTTTCACCCGCTCACCGAGACCACAGCCGAAAAACACGATGCCTTCATAGAACACGACGGCAAGGGTGGTGTGCTCGAGGAGTTTTCGGGCAAGTTGCTTGTGCAGCAGGAACCCGATGCCTCATCGTTTCCCAACGGTGGCATACGCAGCACCTTCGAGGCCCGTGGCTACAGCGCCTGGGACCCCACATCGCCCGCATTCCTCATAGGCGACACACTTTGTATTCCCACAGTCTTTATCTCATATACAGGCGAGGCGCTCGACTATAAGGCGCCGCTGCTTAAATCGCTTCGTGCGGTAGATAGGGCAGCCACCGACGTGTGTCGCTACTTCGATAAGAATGTAAAGAAAGTTACAACCTATCTTGGTTGGGAACAGGAGTATTTTCTTGTAGATGAGGGTATGTTGCTCGCCCGCCCCGATTTGCTGCTCACAGGGCGCACCCTTATGGGGCACGACAGTGCTAAAAACCAACAGCTCGAGGACCACTATTTCGGCTCTATACCCGCCCGCGTGGCGGCCTTTATGAAGGACCTCGAGATAGAGGCAATGAAGTTAGGTATTCCCGCAAAAACCTGTCACAACGAGGCTGCCCCCAATCAATTTGAGCTTGCGCCCATTTACGAGGAGTGTAACCTTGCAGTCGATCACAATATGCTCATAATGGCACTGATGAAAGAGGTTGCCCGCCGCCACGGTTTCCGTGTGCTGCTGCACGAAAAGCCCTTCAAGGGAGTAAATGGTTCGGGCAAGCACAACAACTGGTCGCTTGGCACCGACACCGGCACACTGCTTATGGCACCAGGAAAAACCGACAAGGACAACCTGCGTTTCATCACTTTTGTGGTGAACACCCTCGCGGCCATTTACCGCCACAACGGCCTGTTGAAAGCCAGCATAATGTCGGCAGCCAATGCCCACCGTTTGGGCGCAGCCGAGGCTCCCCCTGCAATCATATCCAGCTTCTTAGGCTCGCACCTGTCATCAATCCTCGACCATATGGAAACCACCGACGATGTGGTTAAAATATTGAGCAAGCGCGAATTGCGTCTCAATATCCCCGCATTGCCCGAGCTTATGATAGACAACACCGACCGCAACCGCACCTCGCCCTTTGCCTTTACCGGTAACCGTTTCGAGTTCCGTGCCGTGGGTTCCGAGGCCAACTGTGCAAGCGCAATGATAGCACTGAACACCGCAATGGCCGAGCAACTCACAATCTTCAAAAAGGAGGTTGATACACTCATAGAAAAAGGTGTTGCCAAAGAGGATGCCCTGGTAAAGATTATTCGCAAATATATAAAATACAGCAAGCCTGTGCGTTTCGATGGCAATGGCTATTCCGACGAGTGGAAGTGCGAGGCTATGAAACGCGGCCTCGACTGTGAGGCAAGCGCCCCCATAGTATTCGACCGTTACCTCGACAAAGAGAGCGTGGAAATGTTCCGCAAAATGGAGGTGATGACCGAAACCGAGCTTAAGGCCCGCAACGAGATTAAATGGGAGATGTACACCAAAAAGGTGCAGATAGAGGCTCGGGTGCTTGGCGACCTTGCTCTGAACCACATAATCCCCACAGCCACCAAATACCAGAGTTCACTATTGGATAATGTGATAAAAATGGAACAGGTGATAGGCAAGGAGGAGGGCGAGAGGATGTCGGCCGAAAATATCTCGCTCATAAAGGATATAGCAATGCGCGTGTCCGAGATACGCCGCCTTGTGCACGAAATGGTGGAGCGCCGCAAGGTGGCAAACAAAATAACCACAGAACGCGACAAAGCAATAGCATACCACGACACCGTTGCCCCAATGTTGGAGGAGATACGCACCCACATAGACAAGCTGGAACTTGTAGTGGATAACGAATTGTGGACACTGCCCAAGTACAGGGAACTATTATTTATTTGTTAAAAATGAGGCTGACTAAAAAGTATTTTTTAGCAGCCTCATTTTGCAGGGAGATGAATAAAAAGATGTAGTTTAAAGCTTTTGCAAACGAGCAAAACATAAAGTTTACTTTAATGTTTTACTGCGAGTGCAGCAAAGGTTCGCTATAAGCAGTGTGCTTGCGCAGCCTGAAAAACCGCAGTTTACT
>JAFXGV010000031.1 GCA_017536765.1 Bacteroidaceae bacterium | reverse complement strand
GTGTGCAACAGGCTTTGTGCTTGATGTCGAAATGGTGACTACCGGTCTTTATGGCATAGCCATAGCATCGGTGGGTATGTTGTCAACCCTTGGCATAACGCTTGCAACCGATGCATACGGCCCCATTGCCGACAACGCCGGTGGTAATGCCGAAATGAGCGGCCTGGAGCCCGAGGTGCGCCGACGCACCGATGCTCTCGACTCGCTTGGAAATACCACCGCAGCCACAGGCAAGGGCTTTGCAATAGGTTCGGCTGCACTCACAGCACTTGCTCTCCTGGCGTCGTACATAGAGGAGATACGCATTGCACTCGAGCGCACATCGCCCGATATTATAATTAACGGTAAAGGGCTTATGGAGGCTAACATCGTGGATTTTATGTACTATTTCAATGTGACACTTATGAACCCCACCGTGCTGTGCGGTATATTCGTGGGTGCTATGATGGCCTTCCTTTTCTGCGGCCTCACAATGAATGCCGTGGGCCGTGCTGCACAGAAGATGGTTGCCGAGGTACGTCGCCAATTTTCCGAAATAAAGGGTATTCTCGCAGGTGAAACCGAGCCCGACTATTCTCGTTGCGTGGAGATTTCGACATTGGGTGCGCAGCAGGAGATGATATTACCATCGCTTCTTGCCATAGCAGCCCCCATCATCACGGGTGTTGTTCTTGGTGTAGCGGGTGTCATAGGTCTGCTCATCGGCTCTTTATCGGCAGGTTTCCTGCTTGCCATTTTCCTTGCCAATGCAGGCGGTGCCTGGGATAACGCAAAGAAATATGTTGAAGAGGGCAACTTTGGCGGAAAGGGTAGCGACACTCACAAGGCAACGGTTGTCGGCGACACTGTGGGCGATCCCTGCAAAGATACATCGGGCCCCAGTTTGAACATTCTTATCAAACTTATGAGTATGGTGGCCATTGTTATGAGCGGCCTCACTTTGGCGTTCAGCCTTATGTAATAAGAATGGAAATGGCACAAAAAAAGCGTGTTCCGCGGAACACGCTTTTTTTGTAAGAAGTTTTTTATTACTTCAAAGCGAAGATCTCCTCCTCACCTGCAATGCAAGAGAAGATTTTGTCCTCACGAAGCAACCAACCCAAACCAAGATACAACTCTTTGTCTTTGAGCTTAGTCTGCTTTTTAACCTCTTTCAAAGTCAAACCCTCTGTCTCGTTGAGGGCTGTCCAAATACGGCCTGCGAACTCGCCAGCCTGCTCTGTAATCATCATAATTTCAATATTTTAAGTTAACTTTTCTTCGCCTTTAGTAAATGGCTTTTCAAATCGGGTGCAAAAGTACAATAAAATTTTGATATACAAAACAAAATGCCGTGATATTCAACAAATTTAGTGAAATTTAGTGCCGTTTATTCGTTTTTTATACTTTTTTCACACAAATATTCACTCCATATGCGAGCAGCTTCCTCCACCATTTTCACACAGGGGCGTTTCTTGTAGTACTCTGTGGTGCGCGCCTCGGGAGTGGTGGGCGTGGGAGCGCTTTTTTCCAATCCTAATAGTTCGGCACAGGTAATAGAACCGTTGCGTTTCTTGAACTCCTCGGCAAGTGCCTGCACCACTCGGTAATTGGCCTCTTTGCCTTCGCGGTCCTTGCCGTCGGTGCAGCCCGTTTCAAGACCGGCAAGCATAAACAGTCCGCAGGCAGCACCGCAAGTTTTGCGCATACGCCCTATGCCACCGCCAAACGAGGCGGCCATTTTAAGTGCCTGTTCGCGTGTGAAACCATACATATCGGCATAGGCGGCAACAACCGCCTGGCTGCAATTGTATCCCTCTTTGAAGAGCGATACGGCTAATTCTATTCTATCTTCCATAATTTATATATATATTATTCTATCAATCAAATAAGTCCACGGGTGCGCAGCAGTGCCGCAGTGCAGGGTTCAGCACCACGGAAACGGCGATATTCGCGCATCGGGTCCTTGCTGCCACCCATTTCTAACAGTTTTTTGAAACTTGCAGCCGTTTCAGTATCGAATATACCGCGTTCCATAAATAGTTCGAAGGCATCGCAGTCGAGCACTTCGGCCCACAAGTACGAGTAGTAGCCCACGGCATATTCCCAGCCAAATATATGTGCGAAATTGGTGGTGCGGTAGCGGTATTCTATCTCGGGGATGAAGCCAAGCTGCTCGCGCAATTCGTTTTCAAATGCGTTACAATCGAAATTAGTGTAATCGGGTACAAGATGTATCTTCATATCTAAGAGTGCGGCCGCCACAATTTCAACGGTTTCGAATCCCGAATTAAAGTGTGAGCACCGCTCCATTTTCTCTATAAGGCTGTCGGGGATTGCCTCGCCTGTTTTATAGTGTTTTGCATAAGTGCGCAACACTGCGGGGTGAATGGCCCATTTTTCGTTTATCTGCGAAAAGAGCTCCACAAAATCGTGTTTCACATTCGTGCCGCTCACGCAAGGGTAGTGTGCCTGTGTGAGCAAGCCGTGCAGTGCGTGGCCGAACTCGTGGAACAATGTGCGCACCTCGTCGATGTTGAGGAGCGAAGGTGTGTCACCCTGCGGCGGGGTAAAATTGCACACATTTACAATGAAGGGGCGTTGATTTTGGCCGCAAATATTGTGTTGGTTCACAAAGTTCGTCATCCAGGCGCCTTGGCGTTTGCTGTCGCGCGGGAAGAAATCGGTGTAAAAAACACCTAAATGGTTGCCATCGCTGTCGAGTACCTCATAAACATCGACACCCGGGTAATATACCGGAATATCGCTGCGTTTGGTAAATGTGATGTGGTATAGCTTTTCGGCACAGAAGAATGCGCCTTTGAGTACATTCTCCAGTTGGAAATAGGGTTTTATCTCCTCGTCGTTAAGAGTATATTTTTCCTGACGCAGTTTTTCGGTATAATAGAACCAATCCCACCCTTTGATGTCGTGTCCTGCAATTCTGCATAGTTCGGCCCGTTCTTCCTTGGCTCTTTCCAATGCCGGTTTCCATATGCTCGTGAGCAGGTTCAGAGCGGCTTCGGGTGTTTTTGCCATCTTCTCGTCGAGTATGAAGTGCGCGTAGCTTTCGAAACCTAACAGGCGTGCTTTTTCTTGCCTTAATTTCAGGATTTTTGCAATCACGGCCTTGTTGTCATTGGCGTTGTTGTTGTCGCCCCGGCTGTAGTATGCTTTATATACCTGCTTGCGCAGTTCGCGGTTGTCGGCATACTGCAAAAATGGTATAAGGCTGGGTTTGTCGAGTGTTATCACCCAACCCTCAATACCATCGGCTTTTGCAGCCTCGGCAGCAGCCGTTATGCTGCTTTGCGGCAGGCCGCTTAATTCTTTTTCGTCGGTTATTATGAGCTTGTACCCCTTATTGTCGTTCAACAGGTTTTTACTGAACTCAATGCCTGCAAGCCCCAGTTCGGTATCTATCTGCACAAGACGTTTCTTCTCTTCGCTGCCAAGCAATGCACCTCCGCGCGTGAATGCTTTATAGTAGCTGTCGAGCACAATGCTCTGCTCCTCGTCGAGCGAGAGACTCTCCCGCGCATCGTATATTGTGCGTATGCGGTTGAAGAGCTTTTCGTTCATATAAATATATGCATTGAGCTCGGTGAGAAGAGGCACAATGTAGTTCTCAACCTCGGTCATCGCATCGCTGCCGTCGCTTTCGTTGAGGGTAGAGAATATGAGCGACACCTTCTCGAGAAGGCGGCCGCTTATCTCCAAAGCATCTATTGTGTTGGCAAATGTGGGAGGTTCGGTGTTATCTATTATTCTATCGATGTCGGCGCGCTTTTCGGCAATGCCTTTATCAAATGCCTCCTTATATTGCTCAACCGAATATAAATGAAATTCGGGAGCGCCAAAAGGGGCTTGGCTTGGTCGCAACAGGGGGTTGATATCGTTTGATTGATTTGTATTCATAAGATAGGTTTTTATTTACTGTTTCCCGCAAAATTAAGGAAAAACGCTGGAGTAATCAACCGAAATTGAAATAATAGTGCATCTTGTGCTGAACGAAGTTATAAATGTTCATCAAGTCGTAATAATTCGCCTGGTTTGAGCCAGTTATTACGACTTATTTTATGCCATTGCGATACTCCATTGGCGAGAGCCCTGTGCGCTGTCGGAAATAGCGGCACATATAGGGCGTATCTTCGAAATGGAGCGTGGCGGCTATCTCTTTGACCGACATATCGGTACTTGACAGCAATGTCTTTATCTCGCATATTGTTTGCTGGTCAATTAGTTCCTTGGGAGATAAGTTCCATCGCCTATGTGTCAGTTTGTAGAGATAGGTTGTCGTAATGCATAGTTGCTCGGCGTAGAACGACACTTCGCGCGTGGTGCGGAAATGCAGTGCCACGAGTTTTAGGAATTTGATAATCAGAGTTCGGCTTCGGCTGATGGCTTTATTCGAGCCTGCATTTCTCTGTGTCATCTCACCATCCATCGCCATAAAGAGGTTGTATATGTTGTTGCGGAGC
>JAFXGV010000030.1 GCA_017536765.1 Bacteroidaceae bacterium | reverse complement strand
GCTGTAAGTTGTTCATAGGGGCCTGTTATGCTGTCGCTTACAAATATTTCGCAAGCGGTGCGATAAACAGGCTTGCCCGCAACGGTATCTATCACAACATCGGGGCGGGTGAAGGTAGCCATATAGTAGTAGCGGCCTTTATGCTTGTGTATCTCGGGCGAGGTGACAACAGCCTCTGTTCCCACCCACGACGCCTGCGATGGGCGCAACACATCGTACGGGCCTTCCCACACACGCATATCACTGCTGCGCCACAGGTATCCGCCATCGCCTGTCATAAAATAGATGTCTTTGGCACCGTCATATACGACAAAAGGGTTGGCAAGATTCATTGTATCTATCGCCACCTGCCCCACAGCCACACCGGCCGGAGCACGCAACCCGCCATCGACAGCAGAATTTCCTTTGCACCCCTGCAAACACAAAAGAAGCAACAGCGCAAACGAAAGAGATATGAGCATTACCTTTTTCACCCTTATACGATGTTTTATTTGTAAAGATAAGCAAATTTATATAAACAAAGAATCTAAAGCAAGAAAATTCAGATAATTCTACTTTTTTGCATTGCTTTTAGAAGAATTAAAAAGCACGGGAACGCGAATTATGGAAAATTAAATGTTTTTACAGCACAGCAGGGCGGGCAATATTGTTTTAGTGATAGAACAAGCAAACAACTGAGTTATGAAAAAGCTGTTATTACTTTTAGCAATGGTCGCGGTGTGCGCAGGCTCGGTGAGCAATGCACAAAGCGACAAGAAGATGACAAGAAAAGAGCGCGAGGCCGCCTGGCGCGCTGCAAGGTTGAAGAAGAAAGCCGAGGAGAGGGCACGTGAGGAGCAGCGCGACTCCATAGATTTTATGCAAGCTATTGAGGCTTTGCGAAGCGGTTCGTGGGCATTGGAGGCATCGAGCATCACATTCAACAACGGATACACCGAGTATGTAACGCCCAGCACAAATTTCGTATCCATAAACGAAGGAACGGGAGTGGTTCAAACCGCGTTCGACAACAGCAATATAAACTCGCCCAACGGGCTTGGCGGCATAACACTCGAGGGCTCCATCACGGGAAGCGAGATGAGCCGCGACAAAGACGGAAACATCTACTACAGCTACGGCATACAGGGTGCCGACATATCGGCCACGGTATATATAACCCTTAATGCCAACAGCAACAATGCCACCGCGCAGGTGAATCCCAATTTCAGCGGCAATTATATGACGATGGAGGGTACGATATACCCATACAGCACCGCAGGGGTGTTCGAGGGCACACCCGGGTATGTATGGAGTGGCAATGCGGGGTTCTGGTTTGCGCCCCACCCTTCGATGATGGCACCGCCACCGCCTATGATAGGCGCCCGCCCACCAATGGGGCCGCCAATGGGACCTCCGATGCGCCCACGCCCACCGATTGGTGGGATAAGACCGCCGATGGGCAGTGGAGGTGGCGGTGGCATTAGTTCCGGCCCTCCGGGGTTTGTACCTTAAAAGCGGAATTTGTAAAGTCTGATATTATAAATTGTCGATAAATGAATAGAGGTTGCTAAACAATTTTAGCAGCCTCTATTTGCAAATAGCTTATTATCTGAGTTTGTCGGCTATGTACATAATATTGCGTAAAAAAACATTTAATTGGATTGAGAGCTAAACAAATACCGGAATAGCAAAATTAAGCTATAAGTTACATCTTTATTTCAATAGTAATTTGTATCTTTACATAATTAAGATCAAAAAACATCACACTTGCTTTGATATTTCTCACAGCAAGTGAAAGTATATTTGAAATTCACCTCAAATATACACAAAATTATATACCACTATGATAGAAAAATGCAATACGACACTCCTTGATGCATACAAGCGAGGTTATGAAATAAATTACAAGGAAAAGAACGATGCGCCCGAACGAAAAGAGTACTATTTCAAAGAAAAAGAGAACTTGCCGAGGGTGCAGGTAGTATTGGGATTCCTGCAAGGGATTGTGCCGGCCGGCTTATGCCGAAAACTACTCGACGTTGGTAGTGGGCGAGGCGTATTTCTATTTCCGCTGATGAGGAAATTTCCCAATTTAGAGGTTACCAGCCTCGACATTCTACCACATCGCATAGAATTATTGCAGTGTCTGCACGATGGTGGCATCAACAACCTACGTCCCATTTTAGCGGATATATGTACTTGGAATGCACCGGACAAGTCATTTGATGTAGTAACGATGTTGGAAGTATTGGAGCACATTCCCGACACAGAAGCGGTGGTTAAAAATGCCATTCGTTTGGCAAAGAACTACATTATAGTGTCGGTACCATCGAAGCCCGATGACAATCCGGAACATATCCATCTTTTCTCGAATGAAGACTTGAAGCATCTGTTCTTAAAGAATGGTTGCAATAAAATAAAATTTATGTCAGTAACCAATCACAGAGTAATGGTCGTTACAATATAGAGCTATGAGAATAGAAAATGTTATTATAAAATATCCACGTACCCCCCATATTCAAGGGTCGCGTATGCAAGCGGGCGACGAAGATTTGCGCCAGCGCCCTTTCAGTGAGATAGCGGGAAGATATTTAGTATTGGAAGAAAAAATTGATGGAGCCAATTCCGCAGTGTCGTTTACTGACGATGGAGAATTGCGTCTCCAAAGCCGTGGACATTTTCTCACTGGCGGTTACCGCGAACGGCATTACGACCTTATGAAACAGTGGGGAGCAGTACACAAAAAGCGCTTGTACGAGGTACTCGGGCATCGATATATCATGTATGGCGAATGGATGTATGCCAAGCACAGCATCTACTACGACCAGCTGCCTCATTACTTTATGGAATTCGACGTACTGGACCGCGAAACGGGGAAATTCCTTGACACCCCCTCGCGACATCACTTATTGGCAGACCTGCCAATTTCTTCGGTTCCTGTTCTTGACACCGGAGTGTACCATTCGGTCGACGAGATTCTAAGGTTTTTGGGAAATTCCAAATATATTTCAGATAATCATATCGACCATCTGCGTGAAGATGCGGAAAAACTGGGATTGGATGCCGATAGAGTTTGCCGCGAAACCGATAGAACGCGGACAATGGAAGGCATCTATATAAAGGTGGAGGAAAATGGAGAGGTGGTTGATAGAATGAAATATGTTCGTGCCTCTTTTCTTCAGACAGTGGAAGTGTCGCAATCACACTGGCTCGACCGCCCTATTGTACCTAATAGAATAATAAATAAGATTGAGGACCTGTTTAAGTAAATCCCCGGTTCGGAAGATTTCAATGGAGTTTGGTCAGCATTCTTTCAACCGCAAATATGCATAGATGATAAACTGGAGCGAGATAGAACAGACGGCACTAAGCCGATACAAAGAGGGGCTGCAGCAGACACCCCAGTCACACATATATCACGCCGAGGGGGATGTTTACACACATACCTTGATGGTGTGTGCTGCTCTAAAACAGTTGCCCGAATACAAAGAGCTAAACGAAAAACAGAAACATATCGTTTATATGGCAGCACTGCTCCACGACATAGGCAAAATTCATACCAGCAGATTCGTAGATGGCGACTGGCACGCCCCACACCACGCCCCTACCGGCAGCAAGATGGCACGCGAATTGCTTTGGAAAGAATTTGGTTATTGCAACAACCAAGAACATATGCAAATACGTGAAGCTATATGTATGCTCATTCGATACCATTCTTTTCCACCTGTTGCCATTGAGCAGAAGATATCCATACTTAAATTGCATCGTGTTGCTGCCAACAATTTATTAGCGCCCGATTTCTCCATACGTTTACTATGCTTGCTAAGCAAGGCAGATGTATTGGGGCGAGAATGCTTTGATAAGCAGGAGTTGCTAGACAAAATAGCATTATTCGAGGAACTTGCCAAAGAAGAGGGGTGCTACGAAGGCTGTTTTCCCTTTCCTTCTACACATACAAGAAGGGCTTTTCTTGCAGGGCGAGACGTATGGAAGAATCAGGAACTATATGACGACCACCAAAGCGAGGTGATACTGATGAGTGGATTACCGGGAACCGGAAAAGACACCTGGATAAGAAATAATCTACCAAACATTCCCGTTGTATCACTCGACGACATACGACGTGCCAACAAAATTTCACCAACGGACGAGCAGGGAACAGTTGCAAACCTTGCCCGTGAAAAGGCAAAGGAGTATCTGCGACGACAGCAAACATTTGTGTGGAATGCCACTAATATTACCACACAGATGCGTGAATCGCTTATATCCCTTTTCGAAACCTATCATGCCCGTGTTTGCATCATCTATCTCGAAACAGCCTGGAGCAATTTGCTTGCAAGGAATTCATCGCGTGAACATATTGTGCCACAGGCCGCGATAGAGGAGATGATGGCAAAACTGACTTTGCCCGAAGCCTACGAAGCAGAAAATATCGAGTGGATTCATGTATGATCACTTGATTATACCGTGTTAGTCGATAATTTTAAATCATTGACAAGCATATAATAAAACGCAAACCGCGCGGCACCAACTACGTCGGTGCTACGCGCGACTATTGCTTTATATGCTTGTCGATAATTTTGCTTATTATTATTGACAAAACTCGCTACCGCAACACGCGCGGCACTAACTACGTCGGTGCCGCGCGCGACCAATGGCTCTGCGATTAGCTCGGTGGGAGTAACCAAAAAGAGCCGAAAGAGATTTCAACATCTTGATATTGTGCCTTGTGCGTTGAAATGTAGTAATAGAAAAGGGAGAGATAAAAGTTATTCTTTTGCTTCCATTTCTATATGTACAATATCCTCATCGTATTTACAGCATTTACCGGTTCCCAAATCAATACCCCAAGCAATTATATTTGTCAAATTTATTATAGAAACAGGATTTAGTGTTGTATAAAGGGTAATATGCTCATTTTTATATCCTTCTTTTTTGGCAACTAACATCTTTTTAGAAATTCTTTTCCTGATTTTTATAGTTGTTTCGCCTTCCTCTTTTATTTCGCCGAGTTTTTTACCATTATCATAAATGGCAGTTTCAGGGAGCCCCGTAAATACAATGCTTTGTCTTGTTGGTGTAAACAAAGTGCCACAAGATTGGAGCATTAATCCAATAAACAATAAAACGAATAATTTTTTCATAATAATTGAATTTATAGTTAAACATTAAATTTCTTGTTTCTATCATACGCTTAATTATAAAAAAGAAAGCGCAGACTTTCGCCAACGCTCTCAGGCTCACCACAAGCCGAATATACAATAGTTAAGTCTGCACCTAAAGGTACAAACCCAATTGTATATTCTTTTGCTCGTTTCTATTTCGAGGTGGTGATTCGAGAGCGATTGAGCAAATATTTTCAAATGTCTTGTACTCAGTTTCCCGAATACATTGCAAATGTAGTTATTATTTTGGTATATTTCTAAAAATATGATATGGTTTTGATTAAAAATAACAACGTACAAAAACAGGAACAAAACTATTTCTGTATTTTATGCTAAATTCATATAATAAAGTATTTATCCTCTTTGGGGACATCCCATCGACCTAATCGTAGTTGCTTAGCAACCGCCACCCACGAGGTGCCATCTTGCGGCACTTCGCGTGACATTTTGCTGCTCGTTTTGTCGATAATTTTGCGATGCTTTAGAATATTGACAAGCATATAATAAAACGCAAACCGCGCGGCACCAACTACGTCAGTGCTACGCGCGACTATTGCTTTATATGCTTGTCGATAATTTTGCGATGCTTAAGGATATTGACAAGCATATAATAAAACGCAAACCGCGTGGCACCAACTACGTCGGTGCTACACGCGACTATTGCTTTATATGCTTGTCGATAATTTTGCGATGCAAAATTATTCTAAAGGCATCATATTGGTATAGACGTTCTGAACATCGTCGTCCTCCTCGAGGCGCTCAACAATCTTGTCGATGGTTGCACGCTGCTCCTCGGTAACATCTTTTTGGTCGTTGGGGATGCGGGTAAACTCGCTACCTGTTATCTCAAAGCCTTTCTCCTCAAGGAATTTCTGAATGGCACCGAATGATTTGGGATCGCCATAGATTGTTATCTCGTTCTCCTCCTCGTCGAACTCGTCCTCCACACCAAAGTCGATAAGTTCCAGTATGAGGTCGTCCATATCAAGGCCATCTTTCTTTGTGAATGTAAACACAGATTTTTGTGTGAACATAAAGTCGAGGCTGCCCGATGTACCAAGTGTACCGCCGAACTTATTGAACACGGCACGCACGTTGGCTACGGTGCGGGTGGTGTTGTCGGTTGCGGCATCTACGAAGATGGCGATACCAAAGGGGCCGTATCCCTCATATGTAACCTCCTTGTAGTCCTTCTGGTCCTTGCCAAGTGCGTTCTTGATAGCACGCTCAATGTTGTCCTTGGGCATATTCTCGCGCTTTGCATTGGCGATGATGGCTCTAAGGTGTGAGTTGGTGTCGGGATCGGGACCACCGGCCTTAACGGCAATGGCAATTTGTTTACCTACACGGGTAAATGTACGCGCCATATTACCCCATCTTTTCAGTTTCGCAGCTTTACGATATTCAAAAGCTCTTCCCATAGTATGTTTTTAGTTTTTAATTAAATATTTATCTTTTACCTATTGTTTGTCATACTGAGCTGTAGCGAAGTATCTCTTACGTTATTGAGATTTCTCACATTCGTTCGAAATGACAAAATTACATTTTGTTATCGGCGAGTTTTGCAGTGAACGTCGCAGGCAGCATCGCTGAATGTGATGCCCTGCGGTGCACGAAAAGCAAAGCGAGCCAATGACATTACTC